>JAHBUQ010000001.1:1210812-1513516 GCA_019637995.1 Ignavibacteriota bacterium | reverse complement strand
ATAACACAATAACACAATCACTCACTAACTCAATAACTCAATAACTCAATAACTCAATAACTCAATAACTCAATAACTCGATAACTCAATAACTCGATAACTCAATAACTCAATAACTCAACAACTCAATAACTCACTAACTCGATAACTCAATAACTCGATAACTCGATAACTCACTAACTCAATAACACAATAACACAATAACTCGATAACTCACTAACTCGATAACTCAATAACTCACTAACTCGATAACTCAATAACTCGATAACTCAATAACTCAATAACTAACAAACTCAATAACTCAACAACACAATAACACAATAACTCAATAACTCAATAACTCAATAACTCAATAACTCAATAACTCAATAACTCACTAACTCACTAACTCAATAACTCAACAACTCAATAACTCACTAACTCACTAACTCGATAACTCAATAACTCAATAACTCAATAACTCGATAACTCAATAACTCAATAACTCGATAACACAATAACTCAATAACTCAATAACTCGATAACTCAATAACTCGATAACTAACTTGAACAAAATCTTTCTCTCCATAGACCTTGATGATTGGTATCATACTCCTGCGATAACGGGTAGTTCATTTGCTATGTATAAAACGGTGGATGAATTCTTTAAAGATTGGAACGGACGCTTTGACTATATTACTGATTCCACGCTCAAGACTCTTGAACTTCTGAAGAAGCATAACATAACTGCTACTTTCTTTGTGATTGCCGACCAGGTGGACAGATACCCCGTGATTATGAAAGCACTTAAAGAATCGAAACACGAAATCGCGTGTCATAGTCTGCATCATACCGTGCCTTTCGATACTAAAACAAAGGTACAGACTCAATCTAATGATGAATGGAAATCTGAATTGTTGCAGGCAAAGAATATTCTTGAAAATTATTTTGAGCGTGAGGTTTCTGGTTACAGGGCACCTGCGATGAAAAACAAAATGATGAAAATATGAGAAATATAAAAATTATAATTGATATTAACCATCCTGCTCATGTACATTTTTTTAAGAATTTGTATTTCCAATTAGTAAAAGATGAATATGAAGTCAGAGTAACATCAACAACTAAAGAAATTAGTGAATTACTTTTAAATATATACAATATACCTTATGTGAATATGGGTACATATAGAAAAGGATTATTTAAAAAGTTTATTGATTTTCTAATTGTTGGATTGAAATTTACTTTGTTTTGCTTTAAATTTAAACCCGACTATATACTAAGTATTTCTTCTGCAAGACCATTTGGAACTTTAGTATCAAAAGCAAAGTTCTTTGTTTTCACTGATACAGAGCACGCTAAAGAACAAATAAAGTTATTTAAACCTTTTGCAACTAAAATTTATACACCGGATTGTTTTACGGATGACTTGGGACCAAAGCAAATCAGATACGCCGGATATCACGAACTTGCATATTTGCATCCTGATAGATTTACCCCAAATCCTGAAGTATTGAAAGAAATTGGATTAACCGAAAATGATAAATTCTTTGTAGTTCGTTTCGTATCATGGGAGGCAACTCATGATGTTGGGCAAAAAGGACTTAGCATTGAAGATAAAAGAAAACTAATTGAAACTTTGAAGCCACACGGAAAAATAATTATCTCTTCTGAAAAAGAATTACCGGAAGAATTTGAAGAATACAGAATGAAAATATGCCCTACAAAGATGCATGATTTACTCTACTATGCAACAATGTATTTGGGTGAGGGTGGAACAATGGCAAGTGAAGCCGCTTGCTTGGGAACTTATTCAATTTATATGAATTCTTTGCCTTCAATGGGATATATAAAGGAAGAAATTGAAAAGTATAATTTAATCTATAAATCAATAGATATTAAAGAAATTTTGAATCACTTAAATTCAATTGATTTTGATAGAGTAAAGTTAGAATCGAATGAAAAAGCTAACAAGATAGTAGCAGATAAAATTGATGTGACAAAATTTATTTATGATTTAAAAGCTTTTAATTTTCACTGATATTAGAAACTATTTCTTGATAAGTTACAAGAGATATTTAGTTTTTCTGGTGAAGAGAAATTAAGAAGTTGAACTTATTAGAAACTAACTTATTTAAATAATATGATAAAATCCGTTATATTTAAACTAGCAAATAATGTTTTTGATATAGATATTATCAAGCTATATGAACAATTCAAAAATATTGAATTTAAATCAAAATTAGAGTTAAAAAAAGATCAAGAGACTCAGTTAAATAGAATGTTGATCCACTGTTATAATAATGTTCCATATTACAAAGAAATATTTAACAATTTAAATATAAAGTATGATGATATTAACACAATTGAAGATTTAGGTAAATTACCTGTTTTAACTAAAGAAATTGTAAAAAAGAATCCGAATCAATTCATACCCAAAAATTTAGTTCAATTCAAGCATAAACAAGGGAGAACAGGCGGTACAACAGGTACACCTTTTATATTTTATATAGACCATAAACAAAGAATAAGGAGTATAGCACTTCTTTACTTAGGTTTAACAAATGCTGGTTATAATTTTGGTGATAAAATACTCTTTCTTGGAGGAAGTTCAATAGGTGGTAGTGGAAGTATTGGAATAAAATACTTTTATAAATATGGATTGAATTTTCATAAATTATCATCTTTTGATATGGAAGAGAGAAATTTGAAATTATATTATAATACTTTGGTTAAAGAAAAACCATTGTATATACGCGGATATGCTTCTTCATTATATTTTTTGGCAGACTGGATTGACAAATCAAATTTAAATAATTATAAATTTAATGCCGTATTTTCAATGACTGAAAAGCTTCATGATTATATGCGTGAAAAAATTGAAAATGTATTCCAATGTAAAGTATTTGATCAATATGGATTGTATGATGGTGGTTTGAGTGCATACGAATGCGTAAAACACGATGGCATGCATATAGATACTCAAAATTCAATAATGGAAACAGTTGATTCTAACAATATGGAAAATTGCGAATCTGAAGGTCGAGTATTAGCTACAAGTTTGTATAACTATGCCTACCCTTTAATAAGGTATGAGACCGGTGATATTGCAACCGTAACAGAAGAATTATGTTCATGTGGCAGGCAAACCAAAAGAATAAAGGAAATTGTAGGAAGGTCTGTTGATATATTACAATCTCCAGATGGTAAATATATTCATGGCTGGATATTCTCATATATATTTAAAGTGCATTGCCAAGGTATTAAACAATATCAAGTTATACAAGAAGATTTATTCAATATAACAATCAAAATCATTAAAGAAAAAAATTTTGATGAAAACCAAATCAAGATGATTAATAAAATTGTTCATGATAGAGCACCAATGTGGATTTTAAATTTCGAGTTTGTAGATTCAATTGATACAACGGAAGCTGGAAAATTTAAGTATATTATCAATAAATTAAATAGTCAAAAGCATGATAGTTGAAATAATACTTAATATTATTGAGTTTATGATTGTCTTGATTTTTAATTCAATTCTACCTTCACTTATATTATTTGGCTTTTTGAATAAATATTTTGAATTCCCAATAACATCATTAAATGTATTATCAATATTGATTATTGGTCAATTAATAAATGGTTTAATCCTTTTTTATTGCTTTTTTTTATTACCTGGATTATATTCATTTATCTATATCCTTATATTAACATGTATATACTTTTTATTGATTAGTTTTTTAAAATTTAAATTTATTGTGATGCTTGTTCTTGAAATTAATGGAAAATTGTTTAAAGAATTTACAAATTTTAAAATTCACGAATTTTACAATTACCTAAAAATCAATAAAATAGTTATAGTTATTATTTTATATTTGATATTTTCTGTGACTCTTTTTTCTTTTAGAGGATTATCCAATCATGATACTTTAGTTTATGCACTAACAGCTAATGCAATTTCTGAATCCACTACAATAGAATATAGTAGTTATAAGTACTTAGATTTGTATGGAATTCTCAAGGCAGATAAGCATGGATACGGCTATCCTATGTTTAAAGTGATTGAGAATCTTTTAAACATCAACAACTCAAACTCAGACTTTTATTATAGGTTTATTCCACTTGTCAATGGAGGTTATCTAATTTTACTAGTATATTTATTTTTGAAAGAAAAAGTAAATGAGATTGTAGCATTGTATAGTTCTGCACTATTATTGTTTTCTGGTTCATTTATTTTCTTAATTGCAACATACGGCTCGTCATCAATTTCTTACGTCTTATTTTTATTATCTAACATATATATTTACGAGCTTCTGACAAAAAAGAAGAGTTACAATCTTCTATTATTTTCAATGACAGTTGGACTTGGAGCAACAGTACATTCAATCAATTTAATAATACTACCTGTGCAAATTATTTTATACCTATTATTGGTAAAGCAAAATATATTTAAGTCGATGGAACAAATCCTAATTTTTACTATTCTCATACAAATATTTGGTGTATCAAATTATTTATTTGAAATAATTTGGGGAGACGGCTGGATATTTGGAGCAAAGTTTAATTTTCTAACTAAAGTTGAAAGAATACTTGATTTAATACTTAAAATGTTATGAATAAGTTAAAAAAGGAAAAAGTAATTTCATTTTTGCTATTTATTATCGTTATTGCGATAAATATTATTATTATTTATTTATTAGAAAATGATGTTAAATCAGATGAATTTGAAATGAGTGGATATTTTACTAGAAGAGGGCTTGATACGCCATTTAGAATTATATTAATTCAATACTTTGATTTGTTTTTTGGATTTGGTACACTTAGTATTGCAAATTGGATAATCATACCCTTATTTATTTTTGTATTGTTACATAAGGGGATTGATAAATCAAAATTTGATTATATTGTATTCTCAATGACGATTTTAGTAGGCATTGCATTTTCAATACTAGGCAGTGGTAATTCTAGATATGCTGGTTTTATGATGCCTATTTTACTATCCATGATTGTTTATTACTTTTATAAAATCAGTTCAATTTTAAGTTATAAAAAGTTACCGGAGTATTTCTTCAATTGGCTGATTTTGATTGCAGTAATTAATATCATTTATTTTGTATTTTTCTCTAGGACAACTGAAAAAGTTAATAAAGCTTGGGTGGCCGAAGAGGTTGCGCTTGATTTAACAAAAGATTCTTTATATTCTACAAGGAAATACCTTGAAACATTAAGTGATACTGAGCTAAAAGATATATTAAACTACTATAGAAGCTCAATGGATCAAATTTCTGCTTTAAAAAATAATGACTTGTCAAAAAGCAAGTCTAATCCAAGCTTAATTGAAGTGATTGCAAATGAGATTGAAGAAAAGCAGAAGTATAAAAATACAGATAAAAGAAAAGAACAAATTGATAGGATAGCAAAAATATTTAGTGCAGGATTAAGTGCAAAAAGTAATGAACCAATTAGTAAGAGTGTATTAACTAAGTATGATTCTGTTTTAAAAAACATTGATTTATTTGTGGCTTCATACAAAGAAAGTCGTAACTCAATTAAAACTACAAATACTCAACAATTTGCAAATAAAAATAAGAAAATTAAGGACAAAGCAACTACAAAAAATCAAATTATGACGGCGAGCAAAAATATTGATGAATCCACATCAACAAGTTCTATTGCAAAAAACTCAGCACAAGCAATATCAAATAATGATAAGGAAAAGAATAATGTTCCATTGATTATAGATTCAGCTAAAATATCAAGTATTAATCAAATTATTGACACTATTTTATCTAATGAGCATCCTAAGAATAGAATTGTCAAACCAAAAGTTATTAAAAATGATTATTCTAAAATTGATTCGTCACAAGTCAAGGAAACTGCAAATACAAGAATCACCAAACCTGTAATAAATAAAGTTGATTTAGCAAAAATTGATTCGTCACAAGTCAAGGATACTGCTAATACAAAAATTACCAAACCTGTAATAAATAAAGTTGATTTAGCAAAAATTGATTCGTCACAAGTCAAGGATACTGCAAATACAAGAATCACCAAACCTGTAATAAATAAAGTTGATTTAGCAAAAATTGATTCGTTAAAAGTCAAGGATACTATAATTAATAAAAAAGATAAATCTGTTATTAACAATGTGGATTTGGCTAAAATTGATACTATAAATACAAAGATTATTAAGCCAATGACTGATAAAGTTATTGACAACAGTATCTCAAAGAAAAAAAATCTATCAATATCATTAGTAGATAAAAAGAAAATTGATAAATTGAAAGATAAAAATCTTTCTTCTAAAACTACAAAAATAGATGATAAACCTACCTTAATCAATAAGAAACTTAAAGTAAAAGATAGTACTGAATATATTATTCTTAAAGAAGAGAACTTATCAACTGGTGAGATAAAAGAGTTTAGAACTGCTATAAAGGAATTTGTTATTAAAGATGATAGATCAATTGAAAATGATGATTTAGATAATAATCAAGTTGGTATTGATAATAATAGTTTGATTAATGAACCTGAGTCAGAAACTACATTGTTTGGCAGTTTTAGCAATTTTTTTAAATCAGCTTATGAATTATTTAACAAGCTCTTTTTCTCAATATTTAATTTTTTGGAAGTACAAACAACAAGTCCAACGGCAGGTGTAATTAAATATTTAGATTCGGTTAAGGTAAATAATAATACAAATATATATGTTACTCAACTTCCTGAAATATTATATTATGGAAACAAATATAAATTTCTTTATGGGGTTAGTGGCAGTTACCATACTCCAAGTGGTAAGTTAAGTTTATTAAAACAGAAATTGAATAAAGATGGTGAATACGAACCTAATTTATGTGATTATATTATCACCAGAAAAATATTTGTTCAAACTTTAAATTCAAAAAGATTTAACAAGTACTTGGATACATATTATGAATTAGCTTTTGAAACTAATTCGGGTTATTGGATTTATAAACCTAAAAGTGTTTAGTGTAATATGAATATTTTAGTATTAGGAAATAGTTCAGTTCATACAGCAAGATTTGCAAATCAATTTGTTAATAATGGAGATAATGTTTATTTATTATCTAATAATTATCATAGAATTAATAGATTTGACAGCGGTGTTCATATAATCACTTTTCTTGAAAGAGTTAATAAGTTTTTAGCAAATAGAAATAATCTACATTTTGATTATATCAATTCCTTTATAAGAATTGTATATTCAACATTATTTATAAATAGAATAATACGTAAATACAATATAGATGCAGTTTTGGGCATAAATTTAGCTTTTTCTGGTCCGGTTATATATAGAGTAAAGAAAAATATTAAGAAAGTAGTAATCACTATAGGTAACGACTATAATATAACAAAATTCCCCAATCCAGGTTTCATTTTTCATAATGAATTTCTAATAAGGCAATATTGCAAAAGGATTGATAAAATAATTTCTTATGATATTGATTATTATAAGCCTATGATTGATAAAAGAGGATGGAATTTTGGCAATTGGGAGTTTATACATCACTTTGGGATTGAAGTAAACCGATTTAAACCTGATAATTCAAAAGAATTTAAGAGTTTTTATAATTTTAACCATGATTCAATTATTGCTTCAACTTTGCGACCAGCACGTATGTGGTTTGATTACGATAATATCTTAAATGCTGTTAAAAATATAGTTGAAAAACATACCAATTTTTATTACATAATTGGTAAAGGGGATAATGAATCGGATGTATATTTAAGAAATTTAATATCCGAACTTGATCTTTCTGATAATGTAATTTTAGCAGATGTAATAGCATATCATGAATTACATAAACATGTAGCAATAGCAGACATTTACATTGATCCAATTAATCTTAATAAAAGTAGTTTAGGTGAAAATTCAGGAATTTCAACTGCAATTTTGGAAGCAATGTCTTGTGGATTGATTCCTGTTGCACCAGACAGACCTAGCATAAGAGGATTTTTACCGGAAAATTCTCATCAATTTATTTTCGAGGATTTTGATAAAGATTTAACTGATAAACTAGAATTAGCAATACTAATGCGTAATAATCAAGAGATAAAGAGTGCTTGCAGAAATGCTGTTGTAAAGAATACAAATTGGGATAAGAATTTTGAATATATTATGAATTTATTTGTAAACAATTAAATAAATAATCTAGATTATAGGTGATAAAAATTTATGTCTAAACAATACCCTAGAAGGCATCAGAATCATACACTTGAAAATAAATCTATAAATTTTCTTAAGAGTAAATTCCCTGCTGAATGGAACGTAAACATAATAAAAAATGACTATGGTCAAGATTTAAATATTGAAATTGCTGAAGATTCTGTATTTAAAGGCTTAGAATTTGTAATTCAACTTAAAAGTTCAAAAAAATCAAAAAGATCAAATAGTCTTGAAAAACAATCATTAAAAGTATCAAATTACAATTACCTTAGAAATAACCTTAGGGTTGTATTGTATATCAAATATGTAGAAGATGAAGATGAAGCATATTGGATTATGTTAAAGGATATACCTCATCCTAATCAAGAAAAAAAAACAATTACAATTCAATTTCCAAGAGGTAACAAGGTTTCTCTTTTGAATTGGGATATTATTGTTGGTTATGTAAAAGAAATCTCCCATAGGAAGTTAAATTCTGTTTTATAATTTTTAAATATCGGAAAGAATCACAAAAATGTTGTATTTCGCATACGGTTCAAATATGAACCCTGAAAGGATGAAGGGGAGAAATATTAATTTCTCATCAAGAAAATTTGCAAAACTTATTGATTACAAATTAGTTTTTAATAAAAAGTCCAAATATGGAGATTTTACTTTTGCCAATATTGTTAAATCTAACAATGATTATGTAGAGGGTGCACTTTACGAATTCCCTGATATTGATATAATTCATCTTGATAATGAAGAAGGCTATCCAAATCAATATGATAAAAAATTAGTACAAGTAACTGATTTAGAGAATAATCTAATTGAAGCAACAACTTACATTGCAAACAAAGAAAAAATTGTCAATGCCTTAAAACCTAAGAAAGAATATCTTTATCACTTATTAGCTGGCAGAGACATTTTAACCGATGAGTATTATGCACAATTGTCCAAAACTGAAACTTGTGATTAAATGAATATAAATAAATATATAAGTGAATTAGATACAAATAGATTTGACATTTTGGTAGCCAAATTGAATATAGAATATGATGATATAAAACTTAAAGCATATACAAGCGATGAATTGGAAAATGAATTGAAGTATCAGATAGGCATATTCGTTTGCTTGGATACTAACAAAAAAATTGGAAATGCAATTACTAAATATTTTCAAAAGGGAAATGAAAGAAAGTAATTGTTCTTAAGAATTGAATAGCAAAACAAGAAATTTAAATAGTATTAATAATTAAAAATATAGAGGAGTAGAATGGATTTTATTAAAAAATTTTGGGATAATCAAGCTGTTTTACATGGTGTTAATCATCATGCATCTTGGGGTGATTATTATGCAATAGAACTTGAAATTAACAATATTTCAAATCACTTGAAAGATGGAATTGATGTTTTAGACGTTGGATGTTCTAATGGGTTTGGTCTTTTAAAGCAATCTGATAGATTCAATTTTAAAAGTGCTTTTGGTATTGACTATTCCGAAAGTATGATTAAAGAAGCCTTAAATGCTAAAAATATGGCAAATAAAGACTCAATTAATTTCCAAGTTGGTGATATACGTAAGATTGAATTTCCTGATAATAGCTTTGATGTTGTATATACAACGCGTGTTTTGATTAATTTACCTAATTGGGAAGAACAAATAATCGGTATTAATGAGTGCCTTAGAGTTACTAAACCTGGCGGTAAAGTTTTACTTTCTGAAGCATTTTGGGAACCTCTAGTAAAATTAAATACTATTAGAGTTGTTTTTGGTTTGGAAAGTCTTGTTGAACATGATTTTAATAGATATTTAAAGAAGTCAAAAACTAACAATTTCCTTCTATCAAAAAATCTTAATTATGAAATTGTTGATTTTTCTTCAATTTATTATTTGGGTAGTAGATTAATAAGAGAATTGACAACTGACATTTCAAAATACGAGGGATATTCAAATCCAATCAACAAAATATTTTATGAAATTGAAAATGATTTTTCTGGTGGTGATGTTGGTATTCAACAATGTTATGTTATAAATAAATGATTTGCTAATGATACCCTTCAACAAACCCTTCCTAACCGGAAAAGAAGCACACTATATATACGATGCAGTATATAGTGGTAAGATATCCGGTAATGGAAAATATACTCAAAAGTGCCACAAGTTCTTTGAAGAGCGTTATGATTTTAAGAAAGTACTACTCACAACTTCGTGTACAGATGCACTTGAGATGGCAGCACTTTTGCTTGATATTCAGCCCGGTGATGAAGTTATAGTACCCTCATATACATTCGTCAGCACAGCACTTGCCTTTGTTCGTCAAGGAGCAAAGATAGTTTTTGCGGATAGCAGAGCATACCATCCTGGTATTGATGAAGATAAAATTGAAGAACTAATTACTCCAAGGACAAAAGTAATTGTTCCTGTTCATTATGCAGGTATTGCTTGTGATATGGATAAGATTATGGCACTTGCTGATAAGTATAATATATTTGTAGTAGAAGATGCAGCGCAAGCTATTGATAGTTATTATAAAGGTCGCCCACTTGGTGGTATTGGTCATTTGTCTGCTTTCTCATTCCACGAAACGAAAAACATCATTTCAGGCGAAGGTGGAATGCTTGTCATAAATGATAATAGATTTGTGAAACGTGCTGAGATATTATGGGAAAAAGGTACAAACAGAGCTGAGTTCTTCAGGGGTGAGGTAAATAAATACGGCTGGGTTGATACAGGCTCTTCATTTTTACCTTCTGATATTATAGCAGCTTTTCTTTTTGCACAATTAGAGCATTTGGATAGCATCCAAAAGAAAAGAAAAGAATTGTGGAATCAATACAAAAATTCTCTTGCTGACATTTTTAATGATTTAAATATAAGTCTTCCTTTTATACCTGATTTTGCCAGTAATAATGCACACATGTTTTACATTGTTTGTAAATCTTTAGTCCATCGTACCGAATTAATTAATAAGCTTAAAGACAATCAAATATTATCAGTTTTCCATTATCTAAGTTTACACAAAAGTGAATACTATGGCAATAAACATGACGGAAGAGAGCTGCCAAACTGTGATAGATATGCTGATTGTTTGGTGAGATTGCCGATGTATTATGAGTTAGAACCAAACCAAATATCAGAAATAAGTTCATTAATTATTAACTTAAATAAGTAACAACATGAATAATCGAGCGAATAATATATTAAGATGTCCTGAATGCTATTCACATGATTTAGTTAGATTAGAAAGTTCCTTTCAATGCACTAATTGTAAATCTGAGTTCATTGATTTTAAGAATGTCACGACATTAATTGCAAAAAGACATCAGAAAAGTAGTTATGACCTTGATATACCGATTAACTGGAAAAAGGATTATTTGAAGTTAGAAGCACCATGGGACGATTATTTTAAATCTTTGATTCCAAAAGGGCAAGGTTTATTATTAGATTATGCATGTGGTGGTGGCAAGAAATCATTTATAGAATCACTTGGATATGATTACATTGGATTAGATTATTTCCTGAATTCAGGTGTTGATATTCTAGCACATGGCATGAACATTCCAATTCAAGACAATTCAATTGATTTAGTTACAAGCCAATCTGTAATGGAACATATACCGAACCCTTGGGATGGATTTAGAGAAATATCAAGAATATTAAAGCCGGGTGGATTATATGTTGGTGCAACAGCGTTTTTACAACCTTATCATGCAAATTCGTATTTTCACATGTCTCATTTAGGTGTAAGGTATATTGCAGAAAATACCGGTTTTGAGATAGTTGAGATATTGCCATCAAAAATGAATGGAATTGAATCAATAACTAATACAATGTATAATATCAAATATTTAAAAAAGATTGTATCAAGCATTCTAAATATACCATTTTATACAGGTAAATACTTGCGTAAATTGATAGCTGGAATTTTAATTGCAAAATCGAAAGATGACAATTTTAAGAAAAACATGAAAGATTTTATGCAAGAAGAGGACATAAGATATTCAGCTGTTATTTATTATATATTGAAGAAAATATAAGTTGTGGATCTAGATTTAAACAACTTAAAGGTTATATTCAAATCGAAATTTACAAAGGATGTTATTTGGTCATTTTATAGTCAAATAGTATTATCGTTAGGTTATATATTAGTTAATACAATAATTGGAAATTTATATAAAGCAGAAGGGCTTGGTTTATTTAACCAAGCCTTTTCTATTTATACATTATCAATAATGATTGCTAATTTTGGAACCTGGGGCTCAACTGTAAAATTTTCTGCTGAAGATAAAGATAATGAAAGTAGAAATAATGAGATTTTAACAGGTTCTTTAATCTTAGGGTTATCATTTTCAATAGTTTTATGCTTTGTGATACTTGTAATAACAAATTTAAAATCCGACTTAATATTTAATAAAGAAGCAACTGTATTATTTAGAAACATAATAATTGGAATACCTTTTTTTGTAATATCTCAGAATATATATTCTTTCTTGAATGGTATTAGAAGTATGAAATTAAATTCGATACTAAAATCACTTAGATGGATATTGATTATAGTCCTGTTATTAATATCATTATTTTTGAATTTGGAACTAAAAGAAATGGTATTCATAATACCAATATCTGAGTTTATTGTTGCTATAATATCGATTTATGTTGTTCTTGTCAAATACAATTTTAGAATTAAGTATAATTCTGAATGGATAAAAAAACATTTGAATTTTGGAAGCAAGGCAGTTCTTGTTTCATTTATTGGTGAAAGCAATAACAGAGCAGACATACTAATATCAAGTTTGTTCCTTACAACATCAGAAGTTGGTGTATTTTCATTTGCCTCATCAATAGCACGCGGTTTCCTTGTATTGCCCATGGTTGTAATGACAAACTTTAATCCGATAATTAGTGAGTTAATCAGCAAAAGTGAAAAAGAAAAGTTAAAATCATATATTTTCAAGATTCGTAATATGATGATGAAAATCAATTTGCCAATGGTTATTGTTTTTTCAATTGCATTTCCTTTATATATATATTTGTTTATGCCACCTCAATTTATTGACTCATTATTACCTTTTTATGTAATACTATTAGGTGTTACTATTGCATCGATATATTATTTCTGCGGTGCTTTTCTTTATATGGCTGGTTTCCCCGGAACACATTTAATTGGAACAATAATAACTTTGGTATTAACAGTATCAAGTAATTTCATTTTGATACCAGCTTTTGGATTATTAGGTGCGGCAATAGCAACATCAATATTCTATGGTTCAATGCCAATAATTCAATTTATTTTTATAAAGAAGAAGTTAGGAATAAGTATTTTGTGATTTTCCAGCTCTTCCTCCTCCGATATTATCTTAAAAAGAAAATGAATTTGATTTTGTTTTAGATGGTTTTTCAAAAAAAATGCCCCACCCGAAAGTGAGGCACTTTTTTTATGAGAGGCAGTCTTCGGAGCCGGAAGGTCTTTCTCACAATTCCCGGACCCCGAACCGCAAACCCTATCCCAAACTTCCGAAGTTTCAAAAACTTCGGAAGTTTTTTTATTTCTTAAAATTGTCAATTGTCAATTTTCAATTCTCAATTTATTACGGCATATCAATAAACACGTTTGCGCTGACGCTGCTCCACTGGTTACCGTTTGAGGCGGTGAGATTGTAATAATATCTGTGACCAGAATCAACCTCCTCAAAATATTCATTTGAATAAACATTTTTCGCAAGGTTGAACGGACCGGCTGCCGCACCAATCGGCACAACTGATTTATTGACAGAATATTTCGTCGCACTCGGAACCACATCCCAAGTGAGTTTCAGAGAGTTTGTAGTGCCGGTTTCGACCTGTAGGGCAAGGTTTACAGGTGTCGGAAGTTGCGAGCCCGGATAATATCCAAGCTGAAATACTTCCGAGAAGGGACCAAAACCGCCTGCATTTCTGGCACGAACCCGATACCACATCCATCCTTCCTGAATCGGAGTATAGCTGAATTCCGGCTCGGCGCCTGAATAAATCTCGAAGAAATCAGTCCCGTCGGTAGATGCCTCCAGATTGTAAGAAGTCGCATTATTCACCGCATCCCAGAAGAAATTCGTGTTAGGGAAGAAAAATCCCAGCCCTGTCGGAGCGGTCAGAGAGCCCGGAGAAGAAGATTCATAAATGACGTAATCGTTATATTTTGCCGGACTGACATTATTCCATATCAATTTACCGTAATCACAATATTTAACTACTAAAGAATACAATTCATTACCCTTCAAAACCTTTGTTTCAGCGGCATCATCACGTATGATCTTCTTGTCGGAAACTGTTTTGATTGAAGTTTCAAAATCATCAATATTTCCTTCCAAAGTCGTGAGATACAAAGCTGTAACACCCTCGGCAGTTAGGTCTGCGAGGCTTGTTTCAGCCGAACTGTGGATCTGTCTTGCTTCTACTAAAAATTCACTGTCAGTCAGTTTCGTAATTGAACCTGATTTTAATGCTCTGTATTTAGCCGTATTATTGCCATATACAGATTTTGCACGAGCCGAAATACTTCGTAAGACATTTTCGATTGTTCTTCTCAGCTCATCACGCTGTTCGATTGCGTAACTATAATCTGCCAGATAAATATCATCATCAGGTAATGCCTGAAATTCATCTATCAAATCATTCAAATCACTGATTTTGAGTGCAGTAACTCCGTAAGACTCAAATTCAGTCAAATCCCTTGTCATAGCAATAACTAAAGTGTTGGCAAAGAGTGCCAGGTCGCCGTCAGAAAGGTTATATTTTCTGACAATAATCGAGTTTTCCATCATGTAACCACCTTTAAAATAGTATAAAAAATAAATTAATTTGAATGAAAAGCACATATATTAAATAGTTTCAATTCAAAATCTCTCCGAAAGGTTTTTGCAGAACTCCGAATGGTATTTGCAGAACTCCGAATGGTTTTTGCAAAACTCCGAATGGTTTTTGGAGAACTCCGAAAGGTATTTGCAGAACTCCGAATGATTTTTGCAGAACTCCGAATGGTTTTTGCAGAACTCCGAAAGGTATTTGCAGAACTCCGAAAGGTTTTTGCAGAACTCCGAAAGGTTTTTGCAGAACTCCGAAAGGTTTTTGCAGAACTCCGAATGGTTTTTGCAGAACTCCGAATGGTTTTTGCAGAACTCCGAAAGGTATTTGCAGAACTCCGAATGGTTTTTGCAGAACTCCGAATGGTTTTTGCAGAACTCCGAAGGGTATTTGCAGAACTCCGAAAGGTTTTTGCAGAACTCCGAAAGGTTTTTGCAGAACTCCGAAAGGTTTTTGCAGAACTCCGAATGAGTTTCGCAGAAAAAAAATGTAATTCTAACTAAAATACTACACATTTTGACCTAATCGAAACTCTTTCAACCGAAATCTGAACATAATTCATTAGGAAAATAATTTCTTTCAATTATAAAAATATATATTTCGAGCAGAAAGAAACTATTATTTAGTATTTCAAAACATATTCTGAATAAAAATAGTTAACTTTTGAGAGCTAAAAAATATAATATTATTAAATCAAAAAAACTTTTTTTGACTTATACTGAGTAAAATCTGAATTAAAACTAAGAAATATCAATAAATTTTCAAAGAACAATATTCAATCATCTTCTGAAAATAAAATATCAAAAATAAAAGGGAAATTTGTAACATTTACAGGGGTTAAAACGGAGTTTATTGTTAAATTATTGTTATTTGAGAATTGGGGTTCGGGTGTCGGGGCTTAGGAAAGGCAACTCGGACACGATGGCAAACTTTATGCAATGAAATACATGGATTTATGGAGAACAAGAAAAAAAGTCATTAGTTCGGTAGAAGAAGAAAGCATACCACAGATTTCATACGGTAAATATTTTAATATTTATCCTAATCCGGCGAGTGATTATATTACAATTTCTATCCCTGAAATCAACCCTACGGTTAACCGCAGGGTTGATGGGTTTGTAGCAGAAAAAGTACAGATATTCGATATGCTTGGCTTGGATGTCATTTCCACCCCGTCAGCTTCGCTGCCACCCCTCAAAGAGTGGAATGTCTTGTCCTAAAAATGCATGACAATTAAACTATAAAATAGAACCGATTAGTGTTATCGAATATTGTTATTTATAATGTAATAAAATTCATCGTAATACTGTTTGGAATTGATTAATATTTTAAAATTAAAAATCCTGCATTAGCTTTTTGATTCAGCTTTTACAGGATTTTTCAAGGGAATAATATTGTGGGCTCTACGGGATTCGAACCAGCGACCTCTACGATGTCAACGTAGCGCTCTAACCAGCTGAGCTAAGAGCCCAATTTTGGATTGCAATTTTTAAGTGTACAAAAATACGAAAAATTTCGTTACTACAAAAATAAAATCTAATCTTGTTCTCCGGCAGCAACTGCAATGGTCACTGCTGCATCACCGGTGATATTATTAATTGTGCGTGCCATATCAAGAATTCGGTCAACACCTATTATTAATGCTATTCCTTCCGCCGGTATATGGACTGATTGCAAAATCATCACAAGCATAATTATACCGACGCCCGGTACAGGCGCGGTGCCAATTGATGCCAAAACTGCCGTAAATACAATTGTGAGTTGCTCTGTGAGACCTAAGTCCATTCCGTAAACTTGTGCAATAAATACCGCAGCTACGCCCTGATAGAGCGCTGTACCATCCATATTGATTGTAGCACCGAGTGGCAAAACGAAGCCGGAGATTTTCTTTGGTACATTGAGATTGTTTTCGACGCAATCCATTGTTACGGGAAGGGTCGCAGCACTCGAACTGGTCGAGAATGCAATTGCCTGAGCATTTCGCATTGCAAGCAGGAAGTCTTTAACGGGTACTTTGGTAAATATTTTTACAATTGGAAGATATACAAGTGACATGTGCAAGAATAATCCTAAAAGCACAGAAAAGATATACCAAACAAGAGTGGAAATTATCTCAAAGCCAAAGTCAGCTACTGTTGCAGATATCAAAGCGAAAACTCCGTAGGGTGCAAGCAACATTACAAATCCGACCATTTTAATTAATGTGTCGCTTGTACCGGAGAATACACCAAGAACAGAATTTCGTGCATTTTCGCTCACAAATGTCAGCGATATTCCAAAAAATACGGTGAAAAATACTATCTGTAGCATATTGCCATTGGCTAAAGCATCGAATGGATTTTTGGGGACAATTTTAACAATAAAATCAATCAAATCTATATCAAGATTTTGAGAAATATTCGTAGCAGGACTATCACTTTCGAATGATTCCATCAGCCTTTGTTTAGACTCTACCGGTAGCTGCTCACCCGGGCGAATGACATTGGCAATAATTAGCCCAATAGTAATTGCTATTGCGGTTGTCACGATATAAAAAGTAAATGTTTTCAGACCGATTTTACCTAATTTTTTGACATCCCCAAGACTTGCCGCACCAACAACAAGCGATGCAATAACAAGCGGAATCGCAAGAAAACTCAATAACCGTATAAAAATATCTCCGATTGGCTTGATTACAGTTGCAATAGTTTGCTGTTTGGTTATATCAATTACATTTGAATATTGTGTCTCAGTCCCATTTTGAACGATAATTATTTCGGCTGGATTGGTTTTATAATTTTTGCTGAAATGTTTAATTATGGAAGTTTGGTTGATATGCGAAATAATTAATTCGCCTGCTTCATTAACAAAATTAATTTTGTCCCAATTTTTAATTATTACCTGATGATATTTATTATTTTCGCGAAATTCAATTTCCAAAGTATTTTCATCAATACTGAAAATCGAACCGAAAACTCCACCAAGAAATAACGCCAATAGTATTTGTAAATGAAGCGGGAATTTTTTCATCATTTATACTTGCGAATTTATTTTTAATTCCATTATATTTTTTCCGATATCGCCTTTGAAAACGCCCGAGCCGCTGACGATTATATTAGCTCCTGCACTTGCCACACTTGCAATATTATCAGCTTTAACTCCACCATCAACTTCAATTTCAATATGATTCAAGCCATTATTATCCAAATAATTTGCCAATTTATCACATTTATTGAGAAATGAAGGAATGAAACTTTGTCCGCCAAATCCCGGATTTACTGACATTAACAGTATAAAATCACAATACTCTGCAGCATCATATGCATATTCAAGAGGGGAGACGGGATTCAGAACAATTCCTGCCTGCTTGCCAAATGATTTGATAAGGCTAAGCGATCTGTGAAGGTGGCGGCTTGCCTCAACATGAACAGAAATCATATCAGCACCGGCATCAATAAAACCAGGAATATATTTGTCTGCATCTTCTATCATAAGATGCACATCAAAAGGAAGCTGAGTATATCCTCTGATAGACTTTACGATTTGAGGTCCGAAAGTTATATTCGGTACAAAATGTCCATCCATAATATCGAGATGAATTATATCAGCACCTGCTATATCGCATTTCCGCACATCACTTCCCAGCTCTGCAAAATTTGCAGAGAGAAGAGAAGGAGCAATTTTAATCGGTTTTCTTAGTGTTTGATTTTGCATTTATATTTTTTTTTGGTTTCACAATTTCAACTAGTTCATTAAGTTTTTCTACAGTAGCTGCATAGAGAGAATCTTTTGTATAATTTCCGTCTTTTGACAATTTTCCGGCGGCAATTCCGAATAGAATTTCAACCCCATCATCAATATTTGAAATTGCCCAAATATGAAATTTTCCGGCTTTGCAGTCGCTAATTAATTCATTGTTAAGCATCAAATCCTTAACATTTGTTTTAGGAATAATGCATCCCTGATTACCGGTAAGACCGCGGGACTTACATATTTCATAGAATCCGGTAATTTTCTCGTTTACTCCACCGATTGGCTGAATATCACCTTTTTGATTCATTGAGCCTGTTATAGCAATTTCCTGTTTTATCGGTTTTTCAGTCAGGGCAGAAAGTATAGCATAGATTTCAGCTGCTGAAGCACTATCTCCATCAATGCCGCCGTAATTCTGCTCGAAAGCAAGTGATGCAGTCAGTGAGAGAGTTGTTTTTCTTGCAAATTTTTCTCTTAGGAATCCCGAAATAATTAGCACACCTTTGTTATGAATTTTACCGCTCATATCAGCTTCACGCTCGATATTGATAATTCCGGATGTCCCTGCAGAAACATTTGCAGAAATTCTTGCGGGCTTACCAAATGCAAATATTCCGTTGTTATAAATCGTTAAGCCATTTATTATTCCTACTTTTTCTCCTTCAGTATCAATCAGAATGGTCCCTTCGATAATTTCATTTTGCAATTTTTCATCAATCAAGTCATTGCGTTTTTTACGCCAGTCTATAGCTTTTTGTACATCCTCACGACTTATCAGGGGAATTTTACTGTCTCTTGAGTAGAAGCTTGCTTCACGAAGTAAATCCGAAACATCTGAAAATTTGAGTATAATTTTATTCTGTGAGCCGGCTTCTTCAACAGCCCATTCAATAACTGCTGCAACTCCGGAAGGTGAGCAATGTGTCAGTTCCTCTTCATTGCTGAGTTTGGCAATAAATCTTGCATAATTTTCAAGCATTTCAACAGATTTTGGAGATTCATAATCAAATTGTGCATTAACTTTGAAAATTTTCTTGAATTCTTTTTCATTTGCAAAAAGCCATTTATATAAAGTTTGCCCACCAATCACAATGACTTTTACATTAATTTGAATCGGCTCGGGTTTAATAGATGATTGCGATATTTGAAAATATGAGTCGTAAGGTTGTATTTCCAATTTATCATACAGCAGAACTCTCTTTAGAGCTGACCAAACCCCCGGCTCAGTGTATAAATCTATTGCATTGACAATCAAAAATCCTTGATCTGCTTTTAGAAGAGAACCTGATTTAATCTTGGTAAAATCTGTTTTCCAAAAGCCTCGTTGGTCGTAAGTTTTCTCAATAGTACCGAAAAGATTGTTATAAGTTGGAGTAGTTTCGATAACAACAGGCGCCTGGACAGTATTAGTATTATCAAGAATTACATTCACTTTAAACTGATTGAAAAAGTCACTGTTATCATTCTTATTTTCGACTTCAGCAAGTACCGGAACAGGCGCAGGTGCAGGAACAAAAATATTCAAATTATCAAGTATAAATTCTTTAACTTTAATTAAATAATTATCCAAACCGTGATTTGCAAAATTTGTTTCAACTTCTGAAAAAGCTGAAATTACAACAGTCTCAGCCGACATTTTATCATTATTCAGCAAATCTTTACGAAATTCCTGAATTAGTTTCATACTTATTCTCGATAACTCAAAAACTTCATCGTGAAGCTTTTTCCAGGTTTTTTTAAGCTCTGCAACTTTTTTCTTAGTTAGTTTGCCTTGTTCGGCAAGCTCATCAAGTGTTTCGATCGCAACTGGCTCTCCATCTATCAAGGGAAAAACCTCAGGCTGCACAAAACCCTGCTCATTTTCGAGCTGACCACGTATAAATCCAAGCGGTTTAATCTTTTTGTCAAAATCATTGAGGCTTTCCCGCTCTTTTTGTTGATATTCATCAATAATTTTTTTGCGGGCAATCTGATATGCCTCTTCCTCGAACAATTTCGGAAGTCTCACTCTAAGAAAAGAAATCGCTTCATCCATTGAATTTGACAAAATTTTTGCATTGCCTTTCGGAAGAGTAAGAAGTATTGGGTTATCAGGATTATCAAAATTATTCACATAACAATAATCATAAGTAATTGGGCAAGATGTGGCATTATCTTCAACAATCTGCTTAACAGTAGTAGTTCTGCCGGTTCCTGATAAACCGGTAACAAAAATGTTGTAACCCTTTGCTTTAAGCTCTGCACCCATGCGTATAGCTTCTATAGCACGCTCCTGTCCTACTATTCTGTCAAGTGGCTTAAGCTCGGCAGTAGATTTGAAATCAAATACATCTTCAGGACATGTCCATCTGAGTTTACTTGCATCAATTAGAAATTCAGGAAATTTCAAATCTTTTTTGCTGGTTCTTTTCTTTTGCATAATTTTGTAATACTTTTTCAAATAATATAAACAACAAAAGTAACTAATTAACACAAGATTACAAAAAAAACTCCCCAAGAAATTATTTTATTTCTTGAGGAGAAGTAGTAAAAAAACTTTGCTAAGATTTAATTTTGATAAATTCTCTTTCATTTCTGATATGATGCAATGCTTACCTTGTTACAATAACCTTCTTTGAAAATGTAGAGTTATTGTTCTTAATGACAAGGTTGTAAACTCCGGTTGTAAGGTCTGAAGTATTGAATTGAACATCGCCATTTGTGTTGAGGTTCATTGATTTAAGAACTATACCATTCGTATTGTAAAGTTCGAGTCTGACATCTCCTGTAAAAGGAAGTTCAATATTCAGATAATCCTTCGAAGGCTGTGGAAAGAGTTTGGTAGCACGGGCAAGTTTATCAGCGACTGAAGTTGTGTTATCAAGACATTCTATCAATTCAAGAGTTGTTGCCTGATAAGCACATCCAATAAATTTTTCTTCTCCACTGAATAAATATACACTCCAAATATCAGTATCCAACTCATCGGCATATAATAATTCATATATTATTAAATCAATTGATTCAGAATTTTCGATATAAAAGTTGGTTAAAGCAGTGCTTTTTTTATACTCATCAGCAAAAACAGTTGAATTTTTCCATGTATTAACTAAAGTACGATTTTCCTGTACATATTCGTCTTCAGCAACTGAAAGTTCATAAGTAAATTCACCGTTTATTCTAAAAATAGTATATTCATAAAGACTTTCATCGTTTATGTCTTTTGATTTGAAAGAGAAATTCCACATCTGTGCATTCCCTGTCTCGAAGTCTAATTCAATACCAAACATTGGAAAGTGCAAAGCAACTACACTAAACAATTCATATTCATCATCAAGATTAGGAACTCCGCTTACTAAGACTGTGTGAGCCTGCCTGGCAGATACAAAATCAAATTCCTGAGCCTTCAAAGTAATTGAGAATGCAAGAACTGCAATCATAAGAAAAAAAACTTTTTTCATGTTTAAACCTTTAAATTAATTAATCACCAATAAATCATATACGTGTATAAAAAATAATAGTTTCGATTAATAAAAAAAAAATCGCTCCAAAAGAAATGAAATCCTTGTTTCAATTATTTGGAGCGAAGTAAATGCAAATTATTTACAATTTAATTTTCTACGAATTGCTTAGCGTAATACTTAGCAGTAAGTTTTTCACCTGTAGCACGTTCAATCATATCATTCCACTGGTAGCGGGTTCCGGGGTTGAATATTTTCTTTATGAAGAAATCACCGACTTCAGGTTTTCCATGGAAACTTGGATTAGAAGCAGGGTCAACATTCAAAACTTTCTCGCTGATTGTAAAAAATAGCTGAGAAGCCAGAAGCTCTCCAAGGTGATAGTTATGATAGTAGCAAGGTGAAGTTGCAATATGGATTTTTGTAGCCCAATCAGGCATATCGCGACCTTCGGGACGCTTAATCATTTGGTACTGCTCGACCAAATCCCACCATAATTTATTCAAATCCTGGTCAGGGTCGGCATACATAGATTTTTCGAACCTGTACATAACCTGTGACCAACGGCTGAATACAAGTTGCTGAAGTTTAAGCATCTTGCGGCTTTCCTCTGCAATTGCTTCTTTCTGCTCATCTGAAATACCGAGCATATCCTGCATCCATGTTGGGTTTAGAGCAAATCTGCCAAAAATCATCGCAACAGCTTCAGTTGTAAAAATGTGAGCAGGAGATTTAAGTCCCCAAGGCAAGTCGTCTGCATAATGATTTTCATAAAGAGCATGACCATACTCATGGAGCATTGTTTCCATCCAACGAGCATTATTTGTTACGTTGCAAAGCACACGAATATCTCTTTTATCTCTGTCAATATTGATGCAATAAGCATGCTGATTTTTATTTTCTCTTGGATACAAATCACTTTTAGCAACTAAATCTTCAATTGGAAGATTGATTGAGCGGAAATAATCTTCGGTAAGCTTAACTACATCGCGCTCTTTGTAGAATGAATCATGGTCAACTTCATAAATTTTTGGAGCTTCCTGAAAATAGCGGTTCTGATAGTGCCATGGCATTAACTTTTCGGCTGGAATTTTGTGCTTAGCTGTCAGCATAGCATCAATCTCAGTTTTGAGCTTCATGAACTCATCTTTTGTCAAAGCATCTAATTCGTCGAAAAGCTTGGAAATATCTTCAGGATTTTGGTCTGACAACTTGAGTGACATTTCATGATAATTATTGAAACCGAGCTCTCGGGCAACTTCATTACGAAGTTTGACAAGATTTATAATATCATCTTTAACAAGTGGTCCAATATTTTTATGAGCTTCCCAAATATCTTTGAGTAATTTTTGGTTTGATGATGTTTTTAATACTTCTTCAATTTGGTTGTCATCATAAACTTTAGAGCCGACTTTAGCACGGAAACCTGAGTATTTAAGCTCAATTTCGCTCTGCATTTTTGACAGTTGGTTGAGTTTAGCAGTATCAATTTGTTTTGACAAGAAATCAAGATAAATTAAATCCAAAGAGCGACTGAGAAGTTCATCCTTAATAGTAGCAGAATCCTTATACCATTTAATTTTTTCAAATGTATCTTTATTTGAAAGAATCGCATTCAAAGCAACATCGTATTGATTAACTTTTTCCCAATTCTCAGGGTTACTGTTTGTAGATGCATCAAAATAAGCAAGAGCCATATCTGTATATGCCTTGCTGATTTCACCCGTTATTTCATCGTAAAAAGCTTTGTATTCGGTATCCATAGCTGTAACATCCTTTGAAATATCCTGATTGGTTTCGCTGCACGAACTTAATAAAAAAGCAGCCGCAAAAAATAGAATTATGTTTCTGATTTTCATCACAAACTCCATTGATTTATTAGAAATATTAAAAACTTCACCCTAAATTATTAGTTCAAAAGTGAAGTTTCCAAAAATATTATTATCTGTATTGTCTTAGAAACTCAAGTCTGTCCTGAAGTTGTGCAACAGGTACAAGAAGTTTTTCTTTGTCCATAATTGCATCATCCTGACTTTGGAACACAAGTTCGTAGTCTTTGCTCATAACAATTGCTTCTTCAGGGCAAACTTCTTCGCAGAATCCGCAATAAATACATCTGAGCATATTAATTTCAAATTTAGTAGGGAACCTTTCTTTTTCACGTTCGGTTTCCCCTGCCTGCACTTCAATAGCAAGCGCCGGGCAAACTCTGGAGCACAATCCACAAGCAACACAACGTTCGCCGGATTCTTCATTTACTAGAACAGGTCTTCCACGGTAAGAACCTTCAGGCTCCCAACGTTCTTCAGGATACTGTCTTGTAAACTTGGGTTTGAACATCTCGGCTAAAGTCAAGCCAAGGCCACGTGCTATCTCGGGAATATATAATTTTTCCCAAAAATTCATTCTTTCAGATTCTGTATTTTTAGTGTTATTCATAACACAACCTTTTCCATTTATTTAACTTAACTTATTTTCGGTTTGTTCTGATTCAACCGTTTTTGTTAAATATTAATTATTTAAGAAAAATTACTCCAAGTGCTGTTACTAATACATTCAACAATGCAAGTGGTAGCAATACTTTCCAACCTAAATTCATCAGCTGGTCATAACGGAATCTTGGAATTGACCATCTGACCCAAATGAAGAAGAAAAGTAGTAATAGCACTTTTGCAAAGAATACTCCAAAATGTGCTGCTGCAAGGAGAATTGAGCCCTGCTCAAGTCCTAAAGTTTCAGGGGGTACAGGTAATGCCCAACCGCCAAGATATATCAAAACGATAAGAACAGCCGAAGTTGTCATATTTGCGTATTCAGCAAGGAAAAACATACCGAATTTCATACCGGAATATTCAGTATTGAAACCACCGACAAGTTCAGGCTCTGCTTCAGGAAGGTCAAACGGAGCACGATTTGTCTCCGCAAATGATGCAATGAGGAATATTATAAAACCAACAGGCTGTATGAATATATTCCATCTCCAGCCACCCCAGTTGTTTACCTGGTCATTTACAATATCATTCATTGCAAGAGAACCTGTAATGAGAACAACTCCGACTAAAGCAAGCCCCATAGATAGTTCGTAAGAAATCATCTGTGCAGCTGAACGTAGTCCACCCAAAAGCGAATATTTATTATTTGACGACCAGCCGGCAAGTGTAATCCCGTAAACACCAACTGATGTCATAGCCAGTATGTAAAGTAAACCGATATTTATATCGGGTGCTATACCTAAATATATGATTCTATCACCGATTTGAATATAGCTTGAAAAAGGAATCACAGCCCAAACTGCAATAGCTATACTTAACGAAAGAACAGGTGCCAATGCATGAAAAAATTTATCAGCATTTTTTGGCACAATATCTTCTTTCATAAATAATTTGAATACATCTGCAAAAGGTTGCAAAGTTCCAAAAGGTCCTACACGATTTGGACCTATACGTCCCTGCGCAAATGCAGAAATTTTTCTCTCAAGATATACATTCAGAGCAGCCATAAGCTGAATACCTGCAACTAATGCAAGCGCTTTGACTGATGCTTCAATTACAATCCAAAGTATTTCGGGCATATTATTCTATAAAAATTTATTGTTAATATTCTTAATCTGGTTTCATCACATGAGATTCATAAATGTGCATAACATTGTCAGGTCTGTCGGCTCTGTTTAAAACCAATCCCTGATGTAAGTCTAATTTATCATAACTCATATATTTGAATGACGGAATTTTTTCAACAATTTCGTCAAATACGGCTTCAGAATTTGCATACTTCCATGCTGCTCCCATTGCATTTGCAATTCCGGCGATAATTCTCCATGATTGTTTGCAATTTCTGGCTTCATGCTGTGTCCACCTGTCATTGAAAGCCCCGAATTTATCCAAGCGACTCATTTTCATACCCATAAACCGCAAATTTTCTTTCGTAATAAGTGCAGGTGTTAAGTGCTGAACACGCTTGTCTTTATTTGTGTAGGTACCTTCAATTTCTGCATAGGTAGAAGCTGCAAGCACAATATCGGCAATTTCAGTAATCTTATTATTGTTGTAATACATCACAACCAATAAATCCAATTTCTCAAGGTGTCCGATTATATGCTCGTGATTTCTGAAATCCTCTTCCATTACAAATAATGCTTTGATTCTGCCGCTGTCAATCAATTCGGCAAGGTCAGCAGCTTTAAGGCTTCCTTCAATAGATTTTGCACCGGTTTCGATAGCACCGTTTGTATTCGGTGTCCTGTCGGCAACACCAAGGAACTTATCTTCAAAAGATTTGTCAATATGCGTTAAAAAGTCAATATTAGAAGATTTAAATATCTGACGGGCAAATTTCTGAAATATATAATTATCTTCGTTTGTAGCCTTAGCAGAAGACAAGAAAAATACTTCATTTGATTTGAATTTCCCTAATCTTTTGGCAGTTTCCTGATATGCTTCCTGCCACGAAACGACCTGATTCAAACCATCAACTTTGATTGAAGGCTCGGAAATTCTGTTTTTATTGACAAATTCGTAATGATTTAATCTGGCATCATCACTTAGCCAATATTTATTGATAAACATATTGGTCCGTGGCTGAACGCGGAGAATTTCATTATTACGAACGCCTAATTTTGTATTACTTCCTGTTGAATCTGCAAAAGATATCGAATCATTGAAACTCATATCCCAAACTCTTGATTTGAATCTGAAGTCAGGGCTTGTTAGAGCACCAACAGGACATATTTCAATAACATTCATTGAATATGGATTATCAAATTCAGTCCCTTCGGAAAGCTTAATAGTAACATGGTCGCCTCTCTGTACGAATGTAAGAACATCCTGCTTAGCTACTTCTTTAGCATAGCGTATGCAGCGTGAGCAAGAAATACAACGCTCAGCATCATACATTACGTTTGGACCCCATTTCTGGCGTTTATCTTTGTGATTTTTTGTTTCTTCAAATCTGCTCTTACCGGAAGAATGGTTGAAAGCGTACTCCTGAAGTTTACACTCTCCGGCTTCATCACAAATAGGACAATCCAGCGGGTGATTAATCAAAAGGAATTCCATTACAGCTTCCTGAGCTTCGATTACTTTTGGTTTATTAAGATTTACATACATACCATCAGTAATCGGAGTTCCACAAGCAATCTGAAGTTTAGGGAAATAAGTAACTACGGGATTACCATTGTCGTCAACTTCGTTCGAACCGTCGGGAAGTCTCTTCGGCATACCAACTTCGACAAGGCACATTCGGCAGTTCCCTGCAACAGAAAGCTCCGGATGCCAACAAAAGTGCGGCACCTGAAATCCGTTATCGTAGGCTGCTTCAATGATAGTTTTACCCGGCTTTGTTTCAATTTTCTTACCATCTATGAAAATATGAGGCATCAGGTTAAGCTCCAATACTAATTAATTTCAAATTGAAAAATACAAAAAAAATTTAGATTTTCTCTTTTTGCACTAAAAAACATTGCAAAATACGAAAAAAATCTTTGGTAATAAAAATGATTTATCGAAAAAGTAAGATTTTTATTATTTTTCTAATTCAGCTTCTATCAAACGCCATATTTTTTGACATGGAAAAGCATTGCTGAATATTGCCTGACCAATAATTACAGAGTCAATATTGACTGTTTTTTTAGAATTTATTTCCCAAAGTAATTCAGGTGTATTTATACCACCATACAAAGTAAATTTGATATTATGATTATTTGCAATAATATCAAAAATTGATCTGTCAAAATCAGAATGTAAGTATATACTTTCATTCGTACCTATAAGTATCCTTTTTGCGTCGGATTTTTGAAGATTTTCCAATAATTCCTGTGGAGAAAAAATATTACGTAATTTTTCGTTATAAAGGTTACCTGATTCTATAATTACGGCAAAACAAATTCTGGAAGGTTTGAATTCAGCTATAATTTCACGACAACATTCCACATCTGCAAGAAGTTCATTGCTCAAAACAAGCCTGTAAAGCCCTGCTTCGAAGGCAAGACTGCAGTCGGTCAGGCTTTTGAAATCAGCATGAAGCTCAACCGGAATATCAACAGCACTGGTAATTTTTTGAATTAGTCCAAAATCAATTTCTTTACCATGGATAAGTGAGTCTTTGTCAATTATATGCAGTGCTTTAAAATTTTCTCTGCGAAGTAGCTTGATAAGTTCTTCAGGTTTATGCTGCAATTCTGTGTATAACGATTCGGTGCCGGGTTCACCGCTGATACATTGCGTACAAACGCCATTTTCGAGTTCAAATGATGGAATTATAAGCATATTAATTCATCGTATATTTTAAAGCAACTTTTATAAGATTTTCAATTTTAAGTTCGCCTGAAATTGAGCTTTGAGCAGATTTCACAGCTTTTTCGGCAGTATTTTTGTTATATCCGAGAGCAATCAGAGCAGCAACTGATTCATTGACAATTGCCTGATTCGGGGTAACCGGACTAATTGAACTGTCGGAACCTAAGAGATTAATTGCTTTGTCGCGAAGCTCAAAGCAAAGTCTCTCAGCTGTTTTTTTACCAATACCTGGCATTTTCTGAAGTGCCGGCAGATTTTGGTTAATTATGAAATTTGAAAGTGATTCGGGTGATACAGATGAAAGTATTCCTAATGATGTTTTTGCACCTATACCTGATACTGAAGTCAGCATATTGAAAGCTTCACGCTCACTTTCTGATGAAAATCCATACAGGTTTACTGCATCTTCCCGCATTTGGAAAACTGTAAGTAAAAAAACATTCTGTCCGATTTCAGGCAATTTATCGGATGTTGCTATTGACACATTTACAAAATACCCTACACCGCCGCATTCTACGACAGCAGCAGTGGTACTTCTGCTTATTAATTTACCGTTCAAACTTGCTATCATCTTATATCTTTATAGTTTTAAATAATGTATCAAAGCAACCGGTACAAAAATATAAAAATATTTCCGATAAATCACTTAATTTCGTTTTCTACTCTAATATTTACAGTTCTGCAATAAAATCTGCCTTCTGGAAAATCATTATCATAAAGGAGAATTTCTTTTCCAATGCCCTTGAATGTGCTTCCCTTATGTTTCAGTTCTCCATTCACAGTAGAGGCTCTACGCTCTGAAAGACGCTTGTTGTACGTATCATCTCCGGTTCTGTCAGTATAGCCTGTAATTTCAACTTTTGAGTCAGCGTTTAGTCGGCTTTTAACAAAACCAATAATCTCTTTATTATTGAAGCTGATATCAGATTTATCAAAATCAAAAAGTATCAAACTATAATTGTCAATTTGTTTATCTGCCACACCTGAAGTTCGTTTTTTCTGAACAGTAATTTGCTCAATTTCGATTATGCCCTTGTCAGATACTGCTTTGTTTGATTTAATATCGTATGCAGTAAGAGTAAATTCAAGAGGTTTATCCAAAACAGGAATACTACGTTTGTCTTCGTCAAGCATCCAGTCAACACTTTCCATAAATCCTTCCCCAAAATTAAATCTTTTAAGTGTGAAATTATCTTGAGTTACATCAATTTCCCAGCTTTTCAAACCGGCTTCGGAATTAATATCCGGCTTGAATCTAATTCCCGGAATACTTGTTGTCCTAAAATTATACGTCGCAAAAACTGGTTTTGTTATTTCAGGATTATTGGAATTAATTTCAACACGCCTGTTTTCCTGCGCTTTTTCATGATCAGTTATAGGGGTTGAGGCTTTTTCTGGTAAGTTCTGTGCTGTTATCATAATTCTACTATCAGAAATATTCCATATTTCAGTTAAATATTTTTTTATAGATTCAGCTCTGAGTGCTGACAAATCGCCATAATCTTTTTCTATCAAGCCGTCATTGCAACCAATGAGAGTGATATTTGCTTCAGGGAATTCAATCATTCTCTTGCCGATAATGTTCAGGAGTTGGTGATATGTGCTAATAACATCCGAATCAAATAATGAATCCATACTGAATCTGCTGACTTCGTTTTTACTTAATTGTGAATATCTTGGATTAATTTCACTGCTCAGAGAATCAAAAAAAATGTAATTCAGTAACGGTTGAAGTCTTGAAGTAGAAAATTCCTCAATAACAAATTTTGGTTTAGGCACTTCTTCAAAATCATCTGTCAGCCCAACAGCAGATATAGTTGCAGAAAGAGCATAACTACGTGGACTGAAAATTGTATCAGTACGAAATATTTTTTCAGTTTCAATTATAAAATCATCGTTTTCATCAACTGATTTTGTTAAAAGTGCTTGTCCCGATTTAAATTGGTTAGATGTTATTAATTCATTTTCTAAGTATAAAGTATCAATTTTTTCAATTTTTTCATATTGCCTAATTTTGGGTTTGCGGTATTCAGGCGTATATTTTATTGCAATACCTGCTCTGAGCGAGTTTACAGTCCAGCGGTTTACAAGCGGGTCATCAACAATATTAGTTATGCCAAGTTGATAACTCAACTCAGGATGAGCATTCCATGTACCTTTATTATTTAATGGGAATTTGTATGAAACTCCGATAACAGGTGCTATGAAGATGCTTGAGGCAGCCTGAAGTTCTCCTGAAAACTCGTTTCTTGTCCGGCTGAATGTATCGTTTCCATTTTCATCAACAAAAGTTCCTATGTTTGCTGGGCGAACAATCTGTTCCTTCTGCGAATAATCTTTTGAAATTAATGTCGAAAAATTTAATCCTAATGAAAGGCTAATATTATCATTGAGCTTGTACAGAAAATAAGGCTCAAGTCCCGCAATAGTCAAACTACCGTCAATTGTATGCTCAAACTCCCCTGTTACATCCTGACTATTAACTATAACTGTTGTAATTTCACTTGCTTTCAGAAGTCCGCTTATATTTTGGAATGATGCTCTTGCTCCTATGGAATAATTTCTTTTAAGCGGGTACTCGTATAGCAGACCAAAAGCCGGACCAAAGCCCAAACCTGTCCTGAAGCCCGGAGAGCAGCTGGGACAGTCAGGAATGCGGCTGAAATCAGCATCATGAAGATTAAGCAAAAAATTAATGTAAAATCCGTAAGTGCTCTTAAGACTATCGGACTCAGACTGCAAACCTAAGCTTGAGAATATAAACATAACAAGTACAAGTTTTTTCATGATTTCTCAAATATATATTGCTTAATGAATTTTCTATAAATAAAAATCTCAAATACTTAATTAAGAATTTACAAATATAATCACTTATTTACATTAAAAAAAATAAATAAATATTTAAATAAACATGATATACAAACTATTATCAATGAATATTCGTGTTTAAAATTTTGGTGTTCCTTAACATAAAACGAATAAAGTGACTGAAGATTTATCGAATATATATCCATTAAGTAAGACGAAAGTTGTCAGAGGCAGCAGAAGGCTTGCCCGAGAAAAAGTTCTGCAAATTCTTTTTGCATACATGCTATCCAAGTCTGACCTCGAAACCATTATATCCCACTCTGTTGACAGAGAATTCAATTTTGGAGATGAAGTTGAAGAAATTCTTAAAGATAAAATTCTCAAACCTGAGGAAGTATTTGAACTCGAAGCAGATATTCCAATTAAATGGTCATCCGGTGACCTGAATTTCCTAAAGAATTTGATTGAAAAAGTCCTGATTTCATCAATGGATACTGACGAAAGAATCAAAGGTATGTCGAATAACTGGGAGTTGGAAAGAATAAATCTAATTGACAGAATTTTAATTCATATTGCACGTGCCGAATTTCAGTATTTTGAAGAAATTCCTCCCAAAGTTACCATCAACGAAATTATTGATATAGCCAAGAAATACTCTACTAACAAAAGCGGTTATTTTGTCAACGGTGTTTTAGATGCTTTATTCATCAAATTGAAAAACGAAGAGTTGATTATAAAAAAAGGTAGAGGACTAATTGAAAAATAGAGTTTTACTGTAGTACTCACAAGTATTAGAGCTTTTTTGTATCGGCAATTTAAATAAAATAGCCGGTTTCCGCATTATATTATTCAAATTAATAATAATCATTTTTAAATATTATGATTTTCAACTATTCTTTTTTTTTATTACAAGAAAAATACTTACTTTTGATAATTGACAATTAATAATGGAAATGAAAATGGAAAAGTCAAAAAAAATGATTTCCAATATTTGTTTTGTTATATTGATTTTATGCTTTTTTTCCTATAATCTCTTTTCACAGAGTGAGCTTATAGAATTCAACGGTTTTTCTTACAGAGCTAAATCGCATTCAAATCAAATACCAAAATCAATAAAGAAGTTGGAAATAACTAATTATCAAACCGGATATACGCTTGATTTTTTTAATAATGTGATTAATAAAGAAGAATTAATTTTAACAAGTATTAAACAAGATAATAAAATCAAAAATGGTTTGAATTTGATGGATATAAATTTTTCTCAAAGTTGTTTTAATCTAACTATTTATAATACCGGCATAAATTTGGGCAGGCTCATTATCGTAGATATTGGCGGCAAAGAAATTGCAAAGAATAATTTGAATCTTCAAGATGGTGTTAATAATTTGAATCTGCCTGTTAAAAGTTTATCAGACGGATTTTATGTTATTTTGATACAAAAAAATGCTTTTTCAGAATTCATTAAATATCCATTTATTATGTTTAATAACGAGATATTTTTAAGCAAACCATTTAATAATAATTTCAGTGAAACACCTCAAATCTTTAGTTCTGATGGAGGTTTTCGTTTTATAGCACATCCATTTACATTGGCGCATATTCCTGATACTGTTGAAGTGGAATCATTAAACGATATTGAAATTATCGAGTTTTTTTTCAAAGATAATGCTGAATTTAATTTTCGGACAGGTAATGTGAAAATTGAAAATCTGCAAATTGGAACCAACGAAATTGTTGAGTGGTATAATCCCGATTATACCATCAAGCGAATTGATACGAATGATTTAGAAAAGAATTTAAATTTAGAATTTATACTTGCTGTTGATAACGCGTCGCCTCCATTTGTTAGTAAATGTAATGAAGAAATTAATTTTAATAATCTTGTTAAATTTTGCAAAGTTATTTTGACAGGAGATAAATATGCTCCATATTATTCACGATTTGCAGCAATTTTTATAATTCACTCAGCTACCAATACATTACATATAAATCAGTTATCAGAGGAAAAGTCTATTGGTTCTAATAGCTTTGGAGTATATAATAAACTGAATTTGTTTTTCAAAACCGAAACAGGAATTCCTTACAAAATAAATCCTGTAACAGGTGAGTTGGAAGCAGAATTTATTCTGACAAAGGATGATTTTTCATTTACTTATAACTATTCTGTTTCAGTTTATAATCGGGATTTTGAAAATAATTATCCAATTAAGAAAAGTAAAGAGAATATGATATCTTATGATGCAATTACCGATATGACAAAAGTTACTATTGTGCTTACTCCATAGCTGAGAAAGGAAGTACAATTTAAACATAAAGATACTTCAAATGTAGGGATTATGACTTCGATAATGTTAAGTATCTACTTCTTTAGGTTGTTGACCCAATTCTTACCTGATACAACTTTAAATGGTCACGATTGATTACCCTAATTCCTGAAACTGATGACTCTCTTGTAACTGCATTGGATTATGAAATTTAGCAGCAGAGCCGGCTCGCATACTGAAACAGTAAATATTGTAATCTCAAGATAACAATATTTCATTTGAATGCCGTCAAAGTATGCAAATGACTTTGACGGTTTTTTATTTATTCATAAAAATATTGATTATGGAATTAATCACAAAAAAAATTCAGGCAATAAATATCCTAACAGCATTATTCTGTCAGCCCGAAAATGATATTCTTGCCGGTAAAGATATTTATATACACCTTCAAAATGCACTAAAAGACTTTTCGGATAATGCATTTGAAAGTGCTACAAAACTAAATGAACTTTATAATCAAAAAAGTGAAATAGAAAATCTTGCTGATTATACAAAAATTTTCATGGGACCATTTGAGGCAATAGCTCATCCTTATAGTTCTGTATATTTTGGCGAGAGAACATTAATGAATGACACTACCGAATGGGTTCTCAGATTTTATAATGAAACAGGTGTCGGCTATGACGAAGAAATGAAGGATATGCCTGACCATTTAGTTATAGAATTAGAATTTTTGTATCATCTCAATTTTCATTTGCTTGAAAGCATCAATAATAATGATTTAGAGCAAATGAAGTTTTTCTACGAGCGTGAAACTGAATTTTTCAATAAACATTTTGCAGTTTGGATTCCAATTTTCTGCAAAAAAATATACGAATTTCCAATTAATGACTTTTATACAGAACTTGCAAAATGTTTGGAACATTTTGTTAACGATTACAAAATATATAAACCATTTAATAATTAAGGAATTACATTATGGATACTATTCCAAAACAATTCACAGATTTTGGCAAAAATTACCCTGAAGTGATGAAAGCTTATGAAGAGCTTGGTTCATCCGTTCACAATGCGGGACCTTTGGATAATAAAACCCGTAGTTTGATTAAGCTTTCTCTTGCAATTGGTGGTCGTCTTGAAGGTGCAGTTCATGCCCACGTAAGAAAAGCGTTAACAGCCGGCTGTAATGCCGAAGAAATCCGTCAGACTGTCCTTCTTGCACTTCCAACTCTTGGAATGCCTGCTATGATGATGGCAATGACATGGGTTGACGATATTTTAGGTAATCAGTAATCAATGCTTAATTTTGACTGCTTTATTATTGCAGGCGGGAAAAGCACCCGAATGAAAACCGATAAGTTGCTGTTACCTTTCGCTAATAGCAACTTACCGGAGTATATTCATTCTAAAATTTCTGAAATTTTTTCGAATATTTTAATTATCAGCAATTCTAAAAATGTCTATATTCCGGATTGCCAAGTATATAAAGATATAATTCAATCAATAGGACCAATTGCAGGGATACATTCCGCACTTTCAAATTCCAAAACATACAATAGCTTTATTATTGGTGGCGACATCCCGTTTTTCAATCCTGATGCAATCATGTTTTTGAAAGATAATTTGTTTCAGCATGATATTATTATTTTTTCTGAAAATGGAAGAAATCAATATCTGTTTGGATTCTATTCAAAGAAAATAATTCCCAAAATTGAGCAAATGGTTAATGATGTAAAAATTGATGACAAGCCAAAAGTAAAATTATCTATGCGGGATTTGCTCGAGAATACAAACTCAAAGGTTGTTGAAATTACTGAATTGCCATTCTATCATCCGCACTTTTTCTATAATATAAATACTGCGGAAAATTATGCCGATGCCCAACTAATCCTTAGAAATTTGAGCTGAAATATCCAACAGCTTCTTTCCCATTTTAGATATTACTTGCTCAAAATTGCAATTATGGCAATAAAGTCGGCTTGCAAAAAATACTGATTAATGGCACAATCCAAGACATTAACTCCGAAAACTGAAATAACCCTATAAAGCAAAAATATATAATATTGGATAATCCAAACATATCATTCAAAACCTATATTCTTTCAAATAATTTTGTTATTATCATGAAAATGTTTATTTTTAATATTTTTGGGTGGATAATTGTACGAATTTGAATGGGATATAGCGAAAGCTGAATCAAACTTCAACAAGCATGGAGTTAGCTTTGTAGATGCCGCTACTGTATTTGACGACCCATTCGCAGTATATTAGGATATTTTCCATTCCCAAAATGAATTGAGATATATTGTTAGAGGTTATTCAAAATCAAATACTTTGCTTATCGTCAATTTCACTATGAGAGAACAAAAGGTTAGAATTATAAGTTCAAGAAAGGCAACAAAAAAGGAGAAAAATTATCATGAAAAATAATTCCAAAAAGATTATACAAAAAAATTCAAATCCAAACATTGAACAGGATGTGGATTTGAATGATGAGTTGCCATTGGAAATTGATTTCTCCAAATTGAAACAAATTGATAATCCTCTACGAAAAACAGTTCCCATCAATTTGGACAGTGATTTAGCATACCATTTCAAAAATTCTAAGCAGTTAAATCAATTTCTAAGACTTCAACTTAAATCACTTGCTATAATAAGATAAAATATTTTTTAATGAAAAAGCCCTCACCGGATTATGATGAGGGCTTTTTTTTTTGTTTTATATTTCAGAAGCTTTCGTTATTTTTTTATGATTCTTTGCATTGTAATTTCATTATTGTTACTTTGAACAGCTATTATATAAATTCCCGGAACTAATTTTGTCAAGTCAAGAAATTCAGTATTAATCCCAGAATTATAGCCGGCTTTTTTCAAATCCATGATTTTATTACCTTCCAAATCATATATTGAAATTTGAATATTTCTTGATTCTTTTAAATCAAACTTGACTGTGAGTTCAGTTTCCACAGGATTTGGGAAAACTCTCAAATTCTCAATTGAACCACTACAAGTTCTCCAAATATCAAGGTATGTTTCTTCTACGTTAATATCAGCACCGCATATAGCTTCTTCCTTTTCAAGTAATTTAAATTCCTTTGCGAGTTGTTTGCTGTATTTAGCCGGTAGCAATTCAATAAGCTCCTGAGATGGTTTGTACCAAAATATAAAACCTTCTGTTTTATCTTTATTTGTGGGAATTTCGATAGCTACCATTTTGTTGGAGAAAACGTAATTTTGAAACTGCTCATTAATTAATTCAACTTTAGCCGAAAGTACGGGATAATCAATTTTCAGAAAATCAATCATTCTAACCGGATGCTGAACAAATTGAACATTGCTACCTAAGTCATCGTAGTATTTGATATCTTCATTTGACAAACTGTCTTTGTTGGATTCATCTTTAAAAAATGTAAATGTCATATCATGTTTTGAAGTTGAACTCGTATCCTTGAATGATAAATCCACTTTGATTTTTTGGAAATATTCATTCATTTTGGTGAGCAGTAATTTTATTTCATTGTTGATTTCATCTTGACCGTCATTCTTAAAAGAAAATTCTTTGAAAATACTTTGTAATTTACTTAAATTCAATTTAATATTTTCCGGAATTATAAATTCACTTATCGAAGAATGAAAGTTAATATTCATAAAATCATTAAACTCACTTCTAAACGGAAAAAACTCGTCTAACTCATTACTCTCGATAAAAATATTACTTGAATATAAATAAATCCCTCCTTTAAAGTTTGTTAATGCTTCAGGAGCCAATCTGATATGCTTTGTTGTATCATTTTCAGTAATTTTGTCAAATCTGTGTGTAGAGCCGTGAGATAGTGTGTACACTGAATAAATCGCAGCTGTTGGACTCATTTTTGTGCTGAATCCAATACCTGTAATTATTTCTCCATTTTGATTTTTTGTATCAATTGAAACACCAAACACTTCTAAATAATCTTCATTTAAAGTTATAGAATTTAATCCCTGAATTTTATCGTTTTGATTGTATTCCTTCTGCAAAGTTTTAGTAGCGTCATTTGTAGTTTGTTCGTATTCAATTGGTATTTCTGAATGAGCTGCTGATTGATGTTCCACATTCAGTTTGTTGCTAATATTATGGTCATAAGTTATCTCAATATTTGATTGAACATTTGAAATATTCTCAAAAGATGTGGTATTCAGACCGAAATAAATCAGTCCGGCAATAATTAATGATGATAAAGTCATAGTCAGGATTCCTTTTCGTTTGTTAATAAAATTCGATGAAGGAAAATTATCACTGTTTTCGATAAGATGTCGCATTTTCTCATCGGTAATCGGTGATTTATGATTCCTTGCAGATTTAAAATAGCTTTCTAAAGATTTATTATTAAAATTCATTTTTCTACCTCTTCGCTTCGTTCAGCAAATACTAAAAAATCCTTATCAGAATGGTGAACCATCATCAATGACCTTAGCTTCTCTTTTCCTCGTTTTATTCTTGATTTCACTCCTGATTCAGTACCACCTTGTATTTGCATGATTTCCCTAATCGAAAACCCCGAAATTTCAAATAATACCACCGCTTCCTTTTGCAATTCGGGTAAATTGTTTATTTCTTTGTATAAAATGCCAATATCGTATGGTAAATCAGGTGCCGGTTCTGAAGAAACGATATTATCAGAACTTTTTTCATCGAAGAATCCAAAAAGCCACGACCTGCGGTATTTTTGCCTGTGTAAGCTCCTGATTGTCTTAAAAACGTATCCTTTGAATCCGGTTAAATCTCTAAGATTATCAAATTTTTCATAACAGACAAGAATAGTATCACTAACAAGGTCTTCAGCGTCTTCGCTATTCTTTGCCAAAGCCCGTGCATACATATAGAGTGAATCATTTAAAGCATGAAACAACTCTAAGAATTTTTCCTGTTTTTCTTTGGAATTCAAAACAATTTTTGTCCTGTAATTTTCTGTCCAAACAAATAGATGCACAAGATTGAAATAAGTTGCAAATTGTTTTTTAAATAGGCATATTTTAAAAAACTCCGAACCTTAAATAGAAAAGTTCGGAGTCTGATATGCATTAAATAATGGAATGAATTACTTCAGTTTCATTCCGGAGTCAAGAAGTTCTTCAACTTTGGTGACTGAATCAGCTTCAGCGTAGAATCTTATCAATGGCTCGGTGCCGGATGCACGAATCAAAAGCCAGCCCTTATCCACAAAGAATTTAAAACCATCTGTGAAATTTGTACCGATGACAGGATATTTACCCAATTGTGTTGGATTAGAGCCCGCCGCTTTCAGAATCTGCTCTTTCAATTCCTCTGTAACTGTTACATCTCTGCGGCTGAAACGGTGAACGCCAAATTCTTCGTCAAGCTCATCACACAGCTCTTTCAAAGATTTTTTGCGGACAGCCATAATTTCAAGTATCATCAGAGAATTGAATAATCCATCACGTTCAGGTATATGAACAATCGAGCTTAATCCGCCTGATTCTTCACCACCAATTAAGATTTTTTCCTCTACCATCAGTTTTGCAATATGCTTAAATCCTACAGCAGTTTCAAAAAGATGAATCTTCTTCTTTTCACAATACAGATTTACCATTGTAGTGAGTGATACAGTCTTGGCAACAGCACCGCGTTTCTTTTTGACTTCATAAAGATATTTTAGCATAATCATGAAGATTTTATGCGAATCAACAAAATTACCTTCGTGGTCCATCAGCCCAAGTCTGTCAGCATCACCATCTAAAGCAACACCAATATCGAATTTACCTTCGACAACTTTCGCTGCCAAAGTACCCAAACATTCAGCAATAGGTTCAGGATGGTCAATTTCACCGAAAGATGGATTGTATTCACCATGAATTTCACTTGCGCCAGGCAGAAGTTTATGAATAGTGTCAATTCCTGCTCCGTGCATGGGATCAAAAAGAATTTTGAAACCTGAATTTTGAATAGCTTCAATATCAATTTTCTTTTTGATGTATCTCAGATAAGATTCTTTTGCATCAAAAATTTTGATATAACCCAGTTTGATATACTCTTTCAAAGTTTTCATTTTAAACTGAGGCGGTTTATTCCAGAGTTTTTTGAGTTCAACTTCAAGTTCTGTAATATCTTCAGGTTTAGCAGGACCACCGAAATTAGCCTTAACCTTGTAACCATTATAAATAGGAGGGTTATGGCTTGCGGTAATTACAATTCCAAGAGAAGCATTCTTTTGTTTAGTATGATAAGAAACCTGAGGAGTAGATGAAACTCCATCAGTCAACTGAACTTTAATGCCCTGCCAAGCAAGTACTAAAGCGGTTTCTTCTGCAAACTGCCGTGAAAGAAATCTTGTATCATACCCAATGACGACATTCAAATTATCCTCACCGAATTTATTCTTCAGATAACGGGCAGTTGCTAATGCCACTTTCTGAACATTTTCAAAAGTAAAATCTCTTGCAATAAGTCCGCGCCAGCCGTCTGTTCCAAATTTAATCATTCTCTTACTCTAATTAATTATTCATATATTATTGTCTGTTAAAAATACTTCTGCCTGCATAAATGCCTTCAGGTCCAAGCATATCTTCAATTCTGAGTAACTGATTATATTTAGCAACTCTGTCTGTGCGGCTTGGAGCTCCTGTTTTAATCTGACCTGCATTTGTAGCAACAGCAATATCTGCAATTGTTGTATCTTCTGTTTCGCCTGAACGGTGTGAAATTACGTTTGAATAGCCGTATCTTTGTGCAAGACTAATAGTATCAAGTGTTTCAGTCAAAGTACCAATTTGATTAACTTTAATCAATATTGAATTAGCTATATGCTCAGAAATGCCACGACCTAAGAAATTTGGATTTGTTACAAATAAGTCGTCGCCAACAATTTGAATTTTATTACCAAGAGCGAGAGTAAGTTTGCTCCAGCCTTCCCAGTCGTTTTCGCCAAGACCGTCTTCAATAGATATTAGCGGATACTTGTTAACAAGTTCAACATACCAATTAATCATATCATCAGCAGTAAGCAAATCACCCGATGATTTGAACATTTTATACTTGCCATCTTCATACATTTCACTTGCGGCAGTGTCAATTGCAAGCAAAATATCATCATTAGGTCTGTAACCGGCTGCTTCAATAGCTTCAAGTATGACATCAAATGCTTCTTCGTTTGATTTAAGTGATGGGGCAAAACCACCTTCATCTCCAACTGAAGTGCTGTAACCTTTAGATTTTAAAACATTTTTCAGATTATGGAATACTTCAGTACCCATTCTTAATGCTTCAGAAAAAGTTTCTGCACCAACAGGCATAATCATAAATTCCTGAATGTCAACTGTATTATCGGCGTGCTTGCCGCCGTTGAGTATATTCATCATAGGAGTAGGAAGTGTATTTGCACGAATACCACCAATATAACTGTACAAAGGAAGCATGTGAAACTCGGCAGCAGCTTTTGCACAGGCAAGTGACACACCTAATATAGCATTAGCACCTAAATTCGATTTGTTATCAGTATCGTCAAGTTCGAGGAGAATATTATCAATTTGCGACTGCTCTGCAGCATCTATACCTTCTAAGGCGTCTGCAATAGTCTCATTTACATTATCTACGGCTTTAAGCACCCCTCTTCCGAGGTAGCGGCCTTTGTCGCCATCTCGTAACTCGTGGGCTTCATGCTCACCTGTACTTGCTCCTGAAGGAACAATTGCTCGTCCCATCGAGCCATCTTCAAGTAAAACTTCAACTTCTACAGTCGGATTACCGCGAGAATCAAGCACTTCACGTGCATAGACATCAGTTATTAAAGAACTCATTCTATTTTCCAATTTTTTATATTATTAAAAATTTAATTCATCAATTTTTTTAGCTAATTCAAAGTCCAATTTTGTAAGACCACCTTTATCGTGAGTAGATAACATTATACGAATTTTGTTCCATCCGTAAATTAGTATGTCAGGGTGATGGTCGGCTTTTTCTGCAAGAACAGCTACAGAGTTGACAATACCGATAGCCGCGGCAAAGTTAGACGCGGCTATTTCTTTTACAATTAATGTATTTTCCTTTTTCCAAAAAGGGAAATCCGACAATAAATCGGCGATTTCGTCATCTTTCAATAATTCAGGTCGGAACATTTCTAAACCTTATTATAAATGAGATTGCAATCTGTCAACTATTTGGGCTTTAGGAACAGCACCTACTATCTGGTCAACTACTTCACCGTTTTTGAAAATGAGAATAGTAGGAATTGAGCGGATGCCATATTTACTTGCTACCTGGGTGTTGTTATCAACATCAAGTTTGCAAATTTTGGCTTTGCCTTCATATTCTCCAGCCATTTCGTCAACTATTGGTGCAATCAAACGGCAAGGTCCGCACCATGCAGCCCAAAAGTCAATTAATACTGGAATATCTGATTTAATTACTACATTTTCAAATTCTGCATCTGTGAGATGATGTGGTTTTGACATTATAAAATAACTCCTTAAAATCATAAAAATTACATATACAAAAATATAAAATATTAATCTAATTCTTTTATAAAAATTGATAATATTTGAAAATAAATCAAACTTTTTTTATGAACATAAATATTATAAGTTTTTCAATATTAAAAATACTTAGTTAAACTAAGACGTCTTATGCATTATTTAATTCTTACAATTTTCAAATAATGAAATATCTTGTTTTGTTTGACATAGATGGTACAATTTTAAATTTCAGGCATGGAATAGCCAAGCAGTTATTTGCTGAAATGCTCAAAGAGCTTTTTGGTCGTGATGTTCCGGACTCAGCAATACCTCAATTCCACGGTATGACAGACCTCCAGATAATAAGAAGTATAAGTGAAAATATTGGCATTTCATATCAGGATACAATTGAACTGATTCCTCAAATATGGAAAAAGATGCTTGTTATGTTTCAGCAGCATTCCTTACCTGAAAATGTTACTGTCCTACCGGGTGTTCCTGATTTAATAAAAACCCTTAGCGAAAATGACGAAGTCAGATTAGGTCTTATAACAGGAAACTTTTTAGAAAATGCATATTTAAAATTAAGTATTGCAGGGCTTGACTCATACTTTCCAACCGGTGCTTTCGGTTGCGATTCTGAAGACAGAAATATGCTGCCACCCATAGCAATCATGAGAATCAATCAGCATTATAATACACAGCTATTTGCATCTCATAATACTATTATAATCGGGGATACGCACAGAGATATCGAATGTGCAAGAAAGAACGGAATTAAAGTAATTGCTGTTGCAACAGGCGGATTTACGAATGAAGAGTTGAACTCTCAAGCTCCTGATGCAGTTTTAAATGACCTTGGAGATACTAGTTATTCATTGAAAACTATTTATTCATTGTTAAATTCAAATTGATGAAAAAAATTATTATTGCAATTGATGGACCTGCAGGCTCGGGAAAATCAACAACGGCAAAAATTGTAGCTGAAAAATTGGGATATATTTATATTGATACAGGAGCTATGTACAGAGCTGTTACACTTGCGTGCATTGAAGCAAATACGGATATCAATGATGAATCTGTCAGCAAAGTTGTTGATGATATAATAATCGAGTTAAGACAAAGCGACTTAGGGCAAAGAACTATTTTGGATGGTCGGGACGTAAGTGATGATATCCGGCGACCGGACGTAACTAAACTGGTCAGTCCGGTGAGTGCTATGGCTTATGTCCGCGAGAAAATGGTCGAGCAACAGAGATTAATGGGGCAGTCCGGTGGTGTTGTTATGGATGGGCGAGATATTGGAACTGTTGTTTTTACTCAGGCAGAGCTTAAGATTTATCTCATAGCATCTATTGAAGCCAGAGCGGAAAGGAGAATGAAGGAACTTAAGCTCAAAGGATATGATTCATCAATTGATGAAATTAGTTCGCAGATTGAAGCTCGTGATAAATATGACAGCAGTCGCGAAATAAGTCCTTTAAAAAAGGCTGATGATGCAATCGAAATTGATACATCAAATATTACAATTGAAGAACAAACGTCAATCATCTTAAATTTGGCTAATGATTTATTAAAGGTAGGATAAATGAAAGTTACGATAGATGAAAAAGCAGGATTTTGCTGGGGTGTGGTTCGGACAGTTGATATTGCTGAAGAAACATTAAATCTTGCTGCTAAAAATGATTCAAAAACCTATATACTTGGGCATATTATTCACAATCCCAAAGAAATAAGCAGGTTGGAAGAAAAAGGTCTGACAACTATAACACACGATGACTTAGAGGAAATTGCTAAAAATGACAAGAATGCTAAGGTTATCATAAGAGCTCACGGGGAGCCTCCGTCAACTTACAAAAGAACTGCTGATTTGGGAATGAATGTAATTGATGCCACTTGTCCGCTTGTTACAAATCTGCAGAACAGAGTCCGAAAGTATTATGAATTGGGTTATAAAATTATAATTTTCGGAAAAAAAGAGCATGCTGAGGTTATTGGTCTCAGAGGTGTTTGCAATGATGAGTGCACTGTAATAAAAACTCTGGAAGAAGCTAAGCAGATTAATGATTTCGAGCGTCAAACAATTTTTATGTCTCAAACTACTATGGATAAACACTTATTCCATGAAGTTAAGGGGTATTTAGAGTCCAAAATTAATAATTTGATAGATTTGGGTGAAATTGAAAGTAAGTTAATCGGAAGAGATACTACCTGTAGAGCTGTTACAAGTAGGGAAGAGCCACTCCTTAATTTTGCGAAGTCTAATGATGTGATGATTTTTGTCTCAGGTAAAAATTCTTCAAACGGTAAGAGTTTATATAATTCATGTCTTAAAGTTAATCCTAGAACTTATTTTGTGGAAGATTTGAGTGAAATTGACTGGGCTTGGTTTGAGAATGCTGAAACCGTAGGCATTTCGGGTGCTACCAGCACTCCTCAATGGTATATGGAAAATGTAAAATCATGTATTGAGAATAAATTTAATTAGAATTTCTTTTTCTTAATCGGAATTTAAGTGAATTTAATAACATATGATGATATAATCGAAACTTATTTAAGGATACGTCAGAGAGGTTCATCTTTTTTGTTATCCAAAATAAATTTATTCCCAAGTAAGAGAACAATATCAAGTTTTTCAAGCGATATGCAAAGGTCAGGTTGGTGGAGTGTACCTTTAGTATACAAACGATGGAATGAAATAATAACCGGTAACCCCGAAATAACTTATGAAAAATTTTTTGTTGAAAAATTCTTAGATTCAAAAACTAATGTTTCGCTACTTTCATTGGGTTGTGGCGAAGGAACTCGTGAAATGCATTTGGCTTCAAATCCAATTTTCAGCAAAGTGACTGGAGTTGATATATCTTATTCAAGAATCAAAAGTGCCAACTTAAGGGCAAAAGAAAATAAACTTGACAACATTTTTTTTATTTGTAATGATGTAAATAATCTGAATATTAATCAAGAAAAATTTGATGTAATATTATTTGATAATTCACTACATCATTTTAAAAATGTCGTAAAATTACTTCCATCTATAACTTCAAAATATTTGAAAAATAACGGGTTTTTAGTTGTCAATGAATATATCGGACCAAAAAGACTTCAATGGAGTGATATACAAATAAATTATACAAATAATACATTAGCAGAAATTCCCGAAAAATTTAGAACCAGATATTTAACTAAATCAATTAAAAATAGATTTACCGGTCCCGGATTGATAAGAATGTTTGTATCTGATCCATCGGAAGCTGTGGATTCAGAAAACATATTACCTGCTTTGAGAAAATACTTCGAACCGATTTATGAAAAGTTCTATGGTGGGAATCTTTTAATGCATATTCTTAAAGATATTGCCCACAATTTCTATGAACAAAATGAAGAAACAAAAAGTCTTCTAACGAAATTATTTATGATTGAAGATGAACTAATTAATATAGAAAAGAAAAGTTTAATGATGTTTGGCATTTATAAAAATGCTCAGTAAATTAAAAAATCTTGCCGGAGATACTATAATTTATGGTATGAGTTCAGTTATCATAAGGCTATTTACATTTCTGCTGACACCTGTTTACTCAAATTTTCTCTCTACATCGCAATTTGATTTTCTGATTTATCTTTTATCTTTTTCTGCTATCCTGGCTGTATTTTATTCGGTTGGGATGGAAGCAGCATATATTCGCTTTTTCAAGCACGATGATGAGGTTCAATCGCGTCAAGCATTCTCAATTTCATACTTTGCAATAAATATTTTAGCATTCTTAGTCACACTATTGATTATCCTGAATTCAAACTATCTCGTAGAAATTGCTGGATACAGTCATATTCCCTACGCTTCAAATATGATAATGCTTGCAGCTTTCATACCTTTTTTGGATGTGTTATCCAACATTCCATTTAATTTTCTTAGAGTAACTAGAAAAGCTGTAAGATTATCACTTTTCAAGCTCTTAGTTGTTGTAACTTCATTGATACTTCATTTGATTTTACTCATTAATTACGATATGCAGGCAGAAGGTGCGTTATGGTCACAAATAACTGCTAATCTATTTGCATTTATAGTGCTTATACCAATCATCCTGGAAAATCTCGTATTTGATTTTGATAAATCCTTGATAAAAGATATGATTCGATTTGCTCTGCCTGTGTTTCCCGCCGGGCTTGCATCGGTATTTCTGCAAGTAGCCGACAGACCAATCCTAAAAATTCTGACGGATTCAGAGATTGCAATCACTACTTATCAAGTTAATTACAGACTGGCTGTGCCAATGCTGATTTTTGTTGCTGTGTTTGATTTTGCTTGGCAACCATTTTATTTAAAGCATTACGAAGAAAGTGATTCTCCAAAATTATTCGGCAGAGTCCTGACCTATTACACTCTAATAGCCGGTATGTTATTCCTGACTCTGTCATTTTTTTTGGAGTATCTTGTAAGGATTCCATTCCCGGGCGGTAGCCTGATTAATAGTATCTATTGGCAAGGACTTCATATCATCCCTTTTATATTAATTGCTTACTTTTTTTATGGCTTGTACGTAAACTTCTCAATTGGTGCCATTATCGGCAAAAAAACTTATGCAACGGCAATAGCACTAATTTCCGCTGTTATTGTCAATATCGCAGGAAATATGAAATTAGTGCCTGAAATAGGATATATTGGTTCAGCATATTCGATAATTCTTGCATATTTTGTTGCAATGTTGATAATTTATTTTTTCAGTCGTTCATATTTCAAAGTGGAATATGAATGGAAAAGGGTTGTAATTATTATAATCATATCAGCATCAATATATATATTAATCACTGAATTTGTAAATTTAGTTGATAGTGATTTTCTGCAATTTATTATTAAATTGTCAGGAGTTGGATTATTTCTGCTATTTCTTAGAATATTTGGATTCTTCACAAAGGGTGAAATTTCATTTGTCAGAAACTTTTTCAAAAAGTCAGATAAAATGTCTGATAATTTAAAAATTTAATATAAAAAGAAAATATAATGGAAGAATTGTTAAACTATAACCCTGTTTTGTTAGCATTTGTTGCTACATTATTTACATGGTTTGTTACTGCAGTCGGATCTTCCATGGTATTCTTTTTCAAGTCAATCAATAATAAGCTCCTAAATTCTATGCTTGGTTTTGCAGCAGGTGTAATGATTGCAGCAAGTTTTTGGTCTTTGCTGAAACCGGCAATAGAAATGGCAGAAAAAAGTGGAAACATTCCTTGGATACCAGCTGTAACAGGATTTTTATCAGGTGGTGCATTTTTGTTGCTTATTGATAAGATTTTACCTCATTTACACTTAGGTCTATCAATTGATAAAGCTGAGGGTATCAAAACATCATGGCAACGAAGTATGCTTTTACTAATGGCAATTACCCTCCACAATATTCCTGAAGGATTAGCTATTGGTATAGCTTTTGGAGCATTAGCAACGAACCCTGAAATAGGAGTTCTTACAGGAGCAATTGCATTAACCATAGGTATTGGATTGCAAAACTTTCCTGAAGGTGCAGCTGTTTCAATACCCTTACGAAGAGAAGGTTTATCAAGATTCAAGGCATTCAACTATGGGCAACTGTCCGGAATAGTAGAACCCATATCAGGAGTAATTGGAGCTTATCTTATTCTAATTATTGAACCACTGCTTCCTTTTGCTCTTTCATTTGCAGCAGGTGCTATGATCTTTGTAGTAGTAGAAGAATTGATACCTGAATCACAAACCGGACATGAAACAGATTTCTCTACAATTGGCGCTATGTTAGGTTTTGCTACTATGATGTTGTTAGATGTTGCTTTAGGGTGAAAAACATCTAACCAATCAAATTCTTCAAACTAATCATATTCTTCTTCTGAAACCTTCACCAAGTACTTCATGAACATTATTTATAATTATGAAAGCGGTCGGGTCAATTTTTTTTATTAATTCAGTTAAAGCACCTAATTCTTTTCTTGTTATAATCGTATATATCATTTCGCGTTCGATATTGCGGTAAAGTCCTCTTGTTTTAATAGCAGTTGCTCCGCGGCTCATATCGTTCATTATCGCATGACCTATTTCATCAAATTTGTCTGAAATAATTAACGCAGCGCGCGCATAATCAAATCCGTCAATTATTACATCTATTAACTTGCTGGAAACAAACAGCAAAAGCATTGCATACAAAGTTAATGATAATGCCGGTATATCGGGAGATAATCCCTGAGTTTGAATAACAACGCCCGCTAATGAAATCACAAAAAAATCAATCAGCATTATTGCTGTTCCCGGCTTCATGCCGTAACGCTTATGGATTACGCTTGCTACAATGTCTGAGCCGGCTGTGGTTCCACGAAATTTGAAAATAACTCCGAGTCCTACTCCTAATAAAACTGCTCCTAAAAGTATCAGAAAGAAGAAATCATTTTCGGCTAAATACTTTATAGCGTCGAGTTCGTGAAGTCTGATGAACCCGAAAAAAGGAATATCGCCCCTGAAAAAATCTATGAAAAACGATACAAGTGTAAACCCGAAAAACGTTCTCAATCCGAATGTTTTACCTAATTCCTTATATCCCCATGCGAAAAGTGGCACATTGATTGCCCAGATAGCAACACCAACCGGAATTTTTCCACCGCTTACATAATAAGTAATCATTGCAAGTCCGCTTGCACCGCCGGGTACTACTTTTGCCTCAACAAGAAACACTCCTATTCCGATTGCCATTAAGGCAGCACCTAAAGCTATAAAGAAGTAATCGGTAACAGGAAACTTGATTTTTAATTTATCCATCATAATAATATATTTTTTTAATTGCAAAGATATTAAGTTACAAAAATAACATAATATTGTGCAATTAAAATAAAAATTATCATAAAAAGTTGAAATTTAAAAATTTTGATAAAATTATCAGCAATTCTTTTAATATTTTAACGTGATTTGAATTTTGACAGATTAATTTACCCAAAATAATAATTTTATGCTAAGATTATCTGTATTAATCATTTTTCTATTTAGTTTCACAATATTTGCTCAGAATCAGTCAAGCTCGACTGTTTCAGGTAGAGTAACTGAATCTCTTTCAGGTGAAAGTGTAATATCTCTTCGTGTAGCACTTTATAAAGATTCAATTTTTACTGATAAAAAGCCACTTAATGGAGCTATAACAAATAAGTTCGGCTTTTATTCAATTGCAAAAGTAATTCCGGGTGAATACTATTTTGTAGCACGAGGTGTCGGATATGCAACATATATTCAGAAAATTATTGTAAGCGAAGGCGAGCCGCTTCGATTGGATATAAAAATGGAAATTGAAGATGTTCGTATGCAGGAAATCACTGTAACTGCTGAAAAAGATCAGCCGGCATCTTCAAGAATATCGCAGGTTAGTATTTCAACAGATTTTGTTAATAAAATGCCCTCATTAGGTGGTGAAAAGGATTTATTCAGGGTATTGCAATTACTTCCGGGAGTTCAGCAATCAACTGAACTTTCAAGCGGGCTTTATGTGCGTGGCGGTTCTCCGGACCAGAATCTGAATCTTCTTGATGGAGTTATTGTTTATAACCCTTCGCATCTGGGTGGATTTTTAAGTGTATTCAATACTGATGCACTTCGTGATGTAAAGTTAATCAAAGGGGCATTTCCGGCACAATACGGTGGCAGACTTTCGAGTGTGCTTGATATGACAATGAAAGAAGGTACTAAGGATAAATTCTCCGGAGCCGGTGGTATAAGTCTGATAAGCTCACGACTAACACTTGAGGGCCCGATAGATAAAAATTCTTCTTTTATGGTATCAGGAAGGCGGATGTATCTTGATATTTTGACGTGGCTTGCTCAGGGCGGTTCAAATGATGATGTGCCAATTTATTACTTTTATGATTTGAATGCAAAAGTAAACTATCAGCTTTCTGAATCAGACCGGATTTTTGTTAGTGGATTTTTTGGGCGTGATGTTCTTAAAGAACCAAGTAACTCTAATGAGAATTTTGATATTTCATGGGGTAACGCTACTGCTAATATCAGATGGATGCATATAGTATCACCTGAATTATTTACAAATTTTTCTTTTATTTATACTGATTACACTTTTGGTACTGAAATTTTTAATGAAAGAAATATTAGTGAAAATTTTAATACACAATCACATATCAAAGATTTTATGCTAAGAGCCGAAGCCGAATATTTTCCTGCAAAGAATCATTCAATTAAATCAGGCGTGGAGGCGATTTTACATAATTTTCGTTCTGATTTATCGTTTGATTTTACTAACGAATTTATTGATAATTTAACAAAAAAAGAAATTCAATCATTAGAAGCTGCAATTTATGTGCAGGATGAATGGAAAATTACAGATTTGTTAAATGCAAATATTGGAAGCCGCCTATTTTATTTTCAGGGTGGAGATTATTTTGCTTTTGAACCGAGAATTTCTGCTTCATATAGTCTTTCGGACAGAACATCATTAACCGGTGGTTTTGCGGTTGCTCATCAATTTTTACATCTTATAGTAAGAAATGATATAACTTTGCCGACGGACTTATGGTTTCCATCAACTGAAAATATCAAACCATCAAGAAGCTGGCAGGGAGTACTTGGTCTTGAGCATATTTTTGCAGGTGGAGAATATTTATTTTCAGCAGAAATATATTACAAAGATATGCAAAATCTGTATGAATATAAGGAAGAGAGTATTTTTACATTTGGCATTCCAATTGAAGACCAGTTCACTGCGGGCAGGGGAGAGGCATACGGTCTTGAACTTTTTCTGAACAAAAGAATTGGTTCTTTTACTGGTTGGGTTGGATATACACTCGCCTGGACACGCAGACAATTTGATGAGCTTAACGGTGGCAGATGGTTTTCTCCAAGATACGACAGAAGACACGACGTAAGTTTTGTGCTAACTTACAATATTGCAGAAAGTTGGGAAATCGGTGCATCGTGGGTATATGGTACGGGACAGGCATACACAATGCCAACGGGAATGTACAGATTTAATCCAATAGGAGAAAATTACTTCGGAGGAAATGACCTGTATCAATATACAGACAGAAATGGCGCAAGATTACCGGCATTTCACAAGCTTGATTTGAATTTTATGTATAAATTCAAGTGGAGTGATTATCCGATGGAATTTTCAATCAATTTATATAACGTATATAATCGAAGAAATCCATTTGCATGGTATATTACAGATGGTTATAATGAAAATACAGGCGAATATGAGAAACAACTTAAACAAGTTACACTTTTCCCGTTCATACCAACAATTGGTTTTAGTTTTCAATTTTAGAGGATTACAAATATGATAAAAAATAAATTTTCATTGCTGATTTTGATATTCTTAGCAGGACTTTTCATCAATTCCTGCGAAGAGACGATAACAGGTGTTTCACTTCCATATAAAGAGCAAATTGTTGTAAGGGGTGTAATTGAACCAAATGGAAAATTTGAAGGTATCCATCTGACAAGAACACTAAACCCTTTAGATGAGTACGATTATAATAAAGCTTTGGTTTCAGATGCTGAAGTAAATATAATTAGTGATAACCAAAGTTATAAACTTAACTTCAACGGTGATGTGTACAATAATAATGATATTCAATTTCTTGCAGGAAAGCAATACCAACTTGATGTAAAATGGAAGAATCATAATCCACGAGCTTCTACATTTATACCTGAACAAATGGAAAATGTAGAATTACAATATGATACTACAACAATCTATTATGATTTTGAAATAAGATTCTCTGAAAAAGTAATTGAAGTATTTGCTTATATTGACGCAAAACCAAAAAATGTTTACATTACCGGGTTTTTAGAAAGAGGTTTTGAATATTTCAGAGATTTCAGTATTTATAATTATAATCAAAGAGATAAAGATGGTAAGCTGAAAGTAGTTTTTGCTCATTTTGGATTTAGCGACGGAATGAATAATTATGATGCAATTATCAGAATGATTAAGAACTATGAATATTTTATTGATTCTTATGATGAACAATATCTAAATTATTACAACACCAGATATAACGGCTCAATGAGTGGTGGCATTTTTGGTAATGAGGGCTTGAATATTCAGTGGAATGTAAAAGGCGGACTTGGGTTATTTATTGGCAGAAACAGAACAATATTTAAATTTAATTAATATTATGTGTTTTGTTACGTAATTGACTCTTTTAATAAGTGAATTAATTGAACGAAACAAATCACATAAAGAATAAAGCAATTAGTGGATTTTTCTGGAGTCTGTTTGAAAATGGCGGAAGCTATTTCCTTCATTTCATTATCGGATTAATCCTTGTAAGACTTATACCGCCTGTTGACTACGGTATAATCGGAATGATGACGATATTCTTTGTGATGGGCAATGTCCTTGCCGATAGTGGACTTTCAACTGCTATTATCCAAAAGCGGAACCCACTTGATGAAGACTATTCTACAGTTCTGATAGTTAATATTGCTATTTCAATTTTATTCTACTTGTTAATTTTTATAACAGCTCCGCTAATAGCAGAATTTTATGATGAGCCGGTTATTACATTTGCTATTCGTATATTCGGATTAAATGCACTTGTAGCAGGATTTGGAATAGTTCAGCAGGCAATAATCAGCAGAAATCTAAATTATAAGCTATGGGCAAGAATTAATCTTACAAGTTTATTACTTGCTGGTATAACTGCAATAATCATGGCATACTACGGTATGGGATTATGGGCTCTTGTTTATATTCAATTAATTCAGAATGCCGCAAATACTGTGCAATTATGGATTTTTGGAAAGTGGGGTCACGGCTGGAAATTCTCTTTGGAGTCATTTAAAAGTCTGTTTAAGTTTTCGAATCCACTGCTTGTTATAAATACTGTAAATGCTGTTTACATGGAAATTTACTATATGCTGATTGGCAGAATTTTCAGAGCTGAAAAACTTGCCTATTATATGCGTGCACGTCAGACTGCTGAAATATTCCCCTTGCAATTTACTTATACGCTTAATAAGGTAATGCTACCGGTTTTTAGCAATTTGCAAGATGAAATTGAATCACTAAAATCAGCCTTAAAAAAAGTGTTCCTAATGGTGGGTTTTCTTAATTTTAGTATTCTCGCATTTCTCTCCGCAAATGGGGAAGCATTATTTGTTCTGCTTTTTACTGAAAGATGGTTAGATGCAGTTCCGCTTTTTGCTGTTTTGACAATCGAAGGAATGTTCATGCCCGCATTTACATCTATAGGCAACATCCTTATAGCACGTGATAAATCAAAGTTATACATGAAAATTGAGCTTGCAAAAAAAGTTTTTCAGACTGTTGTAATAATATTTACACTCAGCTCTTTGCAGCTAATTGTCATTGGTCAGTTTTTTGTGTCATTAGTTTTTATGTTGGTTGGATTCTTAATAGCAAAAAAAGAAATCAACTATTCATTCTCTGAGCAGGTCAAAATTTTCATTCCATACTTAGGGCTTGCAGGATTTATTTATTTAATAAATTATTTCTCAAATATTTTAATGAGTGATTTCAATTATGCAGTTCAATTGCTTGCAAATACTGCAATAAGTATCGTATTGTTTTTATCAGCCGGTCATTTTCTGAAATTTGAAGCTTTCATAATAATCAAATCAATTGTCTTAGAAAAATTAGCATTACGAAGAAAATTGGATTGAACTTAAGTATTTGAGCTGAGCCGGTCAAGCATTCGTTGTTAACAATGCATATTTTTTGGGAAATACTGATATGGATTCGTGGCTTTAAACAAAGTAAATCTTCATCTGCAAGTCGGAATATGATTTTATCAACAAAGAGTTATTGTGATAAAACAAATTCCGACTTGACAGTTAGCCGCTAAATGGAGAAAATGATGAATCATTTATTTTAGCAATAACAATATCACTATATCTTAAAATTTAAGCTGATTTCATTTTTTTGGAGAAAACCAACTCAGGCTTTTCTTTTCCATTAACAACATTCTCGTTTATAATGACTGTTTCAAGGTCTTTATAGTCAGGAATATCAAACATAACATCAAGCATTACTTCTTCCACAATTGAGCGTAATGCCCTGGCACCTGTTTTTCTTTGTTTAGCTTTTTCGACAATAGCCTTGAGTGCATCATCAGCAAATTCAAGTTCAACATTTTCGAGATTTACGAGTTTTTGGAATTGCTTGACAATAGCATTCTTCGGCTCAGTCAGAATTTTTAGATAAGCTTCGTCAGATAACTCCTCAAGTGAAGCTATTACAGGCAGTCTTCCTATAAGCTCAGGAATAAATCCAAATTTCAACAGATCATCCGGCTCGACATGACGTAAAAGTTCAAGATTCTCTTCAACCAAGACCTGGCTTCCGGTATTAAAACCAATTGTGGATTTCTTCATTCTTTGTGCTATAGTTTTTTCTATGCCAACAAATGCACCACCGCAGATAAATAAAATATCCGTGGTATCAACATATAAAAGTGATTGTTCAGGGTGTTTCCTTCCCCCTTTCGGTGGAATTCCTGCTCTTGTACCTTCAAGAATTTTGAGCAACGCCTGCTGAACACCTTCACCTGAAACATCTCTGGTAATTGATGTTGATTCGGATTTTCTTCCAATTTTGTCAATCTCGTCAATATAAATAATACCTCTTTGAGCAAGATTTACATCATAGTTAGCATTCTGAAGTAAATTGAGAAGAATGGATTCGACATCATCACCAACGTAACCTGCTTCAGTAATTGTTGTTGCATCAGCAATAGCAAATGGCACTTTAAGCATTTTGGCGAGAGTCTTTGCGATAAGAGTCTTGCCTGAACCTGTTGGACCAATAAATAGAATGTTGCTTTTCTCAAGTTCAACATCTTCTTTATTTTTTGCTTTATTGTTAATACGTTTATAATGATTGTAAACTGCAACAGAAATTACTCTTTTAGCGAAATCCTGCCCAATGACATAATCATCAAGGAATTTCTTTATTTCACTTGGTTTAGGCAGCTTTTTATCTGTTTGACCATGCTCGGGCATATATTGACTGTTAGCACCGGATAGAATTTCTTTTGCACTGTCAACGCAGAAATTGCAAATATAAGTTTTGTTCACGCCCTGAATCATACCTTCAACTTCGTGAGAATTCCTGCCGCAAAATCCGCATCTTTCGATATTATCTTTTTTTGCCATAATCTTTAGCTGTTACTTTCTTTCTTTTCTTCAGTTTCGGAGATATTTTCTAAAACTTTGTCAATTATACCGTATTCAAGTGCTTCGATTGATGTCATATACTTATCTCTATCAGCATCCATTTTGATCTTTTCAACATCAATACCGGTATGTTTTGAAATAATGGTGTATAAACTGTCTCTCATTCTTAAAATTTCACGGGTGTAAATTTCGATATCAGCTGATTGACCTTGTGTACCGCCTGATGGCTGGTGCATAAGAATTCTTGAATTAGGAAGTGCAAATCGTTTTCCTTCAGTTCCTGCACAAAGCAGAACCTGAGCCATTGACGCACCGAGACCGATACAAATAGTAGAAATATCGTTTTTGATATATTGCATAGTGTCATAGATTGCAAGACCAGCGGTGACACTACCACCGGGAGAATTAATATATAAATTTATATCTTTCTTAGGGTCTTCGCTTGATAAAAATAAAAGCTGAGCAATGACAAGAGTTGCCATATAATCATCAATCGGACCACCGATGAAAATGATATTTTCTTTGAGCAATCTTGAATAAATATCATAAGACCTTTCGCCGCGGCTGGTCTGTTCTACAACTATTGGAACCAAATGGTTATTCATTATATGTACTTAAAATTATTAATAATATTGATATAATTACACTATGACGTTATATTAAGTTAAATATTAGGTGTTGAGTAGCATTCATTATTCTTTCTGCAGTCGCTTAAAATAAACGAATCCATTTTTTCGATAAATTTCGATTAAATCAGGCTGCAACTCAATATAATGCTTGATTTTATCAATTTTTGCAGCAAAATATGCAGGCTTATCAATATTACCTGTCAGAAGGAAGTCTTCATACTCTCTGCCATTCATTTTTAGTGCATATTTTGAATTTTGATAATCTTTTTGCTGGTAGAAAAAAGGAGCATAGCTTTTATATCCAAGAGTATGAACATACACATCCTGTCCTTGCAATGATTGGAAAAATTCAACATTAGCACGCTGTGTATAGGCTTCAATTTTGGGTGCCATCACAGTCATAAACATAAATATTGCGACTGCTGATGAATAGAATATTGCAAAATAAGATTTGAGGTACTGACCTCTGTTATTATACACAATAAATAATATAACTCCGACAAGCATTGATAAACCAACAAGCAATTCCAAACCGGTCCAGGTTACATCTGACTGAAGCACAGCGAGAGTAAGTTCATCCTTGATTTGTGGCAGAAATGATTCGACATTCATCAAAAACAGAGGGAATGCTATAAAAAGCAATGCCATTAAAATTCCCATAACTGAAAGACCAATTGCCGTACTTATTTTATTAGTTATTTTACCTGTAATAATTTTGTGCATAGTATATGCTGCAAGAAATGTAACAGGAAAATAAGCAAGTGATGAATAGTGTACAATTTTTGTTTTAACAATAGAAAATATTATGAGTACAATAGCAAGTAAGATTATATTAAACTGTTTGAAATATTTTTGCGAATCAGTATCTGAATTCTGATTTTTGAATGCTCTGAAAATGAATATTGAAGCAGGAAAGCAACCTAAAAATACTACAACAAAATGATAGAAAAAAGGTCCTTCGTGACCGGCATCACCTGTTGTTAGAAGTCTTATTTGATAAGAGATAAATTCACTTATCAATCCGCCACCTTGCTGTATAAATATTGCCGTATACCAGATTACTGCAGGAAGGAATGAAATTGCTGAGAATAACAAAATTTCAGAAACGGGCAATTTGAAATTTTTAATATTTAATCCCCAAAAAATAGCCCAAGGGATAAAAACAAGCATAAATCCTACAGGACCTTTGGTCATAAATGCTGCTGCTGTGAAAAGTCCAGCAAAAAGTATAAATTTGAGATTTCTATGTCCATTCTCAATACTTTCAGAAGAAAATCTGAATAAATAATATACACCGCCAAACATAAATAGATTGAAAGCTGGGTCAATTATGCTTGACTTGAAATAGAAAAATGGTAAAAATGAGCCAAAATACACAAGTGCCCAGATATATCCAAAATTTTTATCGAAAATCTGTCTTCCGATTTTAAATAAAAATGACAAAGTAATTATTCCGATTATCACATTTGGAAATCTTGCAGCAGCCTCATTAATACCAAATATTTTCATAGATAGCGCCTGCATCCAGATGAATAAAGGGGGCTTTTCGTGAAATGGCTGAAAATCAATTCTTACGTTTAAATAATCACCAGTAACAATCATTTCCCGTGCTGCTTCAGCGAAATTGATTTCATCCCAATCGAATAAATGAACATTACCTATGAACAATCCGTATAGGATTCCTGCAAAAAGCAAAAAATATCCGCGGTATCGGATTTCCTGTTGCCATGATAGTTTCTCGTCATATAGCTTTAACATTGGGTATTTCCTTCCATCTTGTTGTATATTGCGGAGATTTCAATTCGCGTTTCATTTTCCAGTCACGTCTCACTCCTGTAGCTGCAAAAGTAATAGTTCCTGAGCCCATATCAAAATTTATTTTATCCATAGCTTTAGAAATTTTCTGAAATTTCTCTCGATTAATATCATCAAAAAGTGAAACCTGCTCTGTACTTTTTGGAACTATTCCTGTTAGGAGTATTCCTGCTTTTTGATATAAAAATCCGGGTTTGTAAATCTGGTCTAATGCTTTAAGGGCATAAACAATCATTTCGTTTGTGAAATTAGTTGGTACCGGAAATAATACCTGGCAGCCGTTGTGGTACTGAGGTGTATCTTTAAATGGATTAGTTCTGAGAAAAACATAAACGACATTAGCAAGTGAATTCTGATGCCTGAGCTTTTCAGCGGCTCTTGTTACATAACTTGCAACTGCTTCGGCAAGTTCATACTTTTCGGTGATATACCTTCCAAATGACCTTGACGAAATTATACCCTTTTTATCGGGTGGCACATATTGAGGAGATATACAAGGTATGTCGTTTAGCTCAAGTACTGTCCTGAGTCCCTGAACAGTCATCCGTTTTTTAATCCATTTCTGATTGGCTTTTAACAAATCATAAGCAGTATTAATTTTGTGGCAGTGAAGCATTTTTGTATACTGCCTTCCGACCCCCCAAACTTCTGCTACATCAGTTGATTTCAAATGAGATTCAGTATCAGGATTATCAATTAAGCTTAGTACTCCATCAAATATTGGATTCTTCTTTGCCCGGCGATTAGCAAGTTTGGCAAGTGTTTTGGTATAAGCAATACCAATTGAGACTGGTATTCCAACCCATTTTTTTATAGTATGTTTTATTTCTCTGCAATATTCGACTATATCTTTGTTGTCAAATCCACGCAAATAAATAAATGCTTCGTCAATAGAGTAAATTTCAACATCGGGTGAAAAATGCTTCAGAGTTTCCATTATTCGGTGTGAAATATCACCATAAAGGGTATAGTTGGAAGAAAAAACAGCGACATTGTGCTTTTGGATTAAATCCTGGACTTTGAATAATGGTGAGAAAGATTTAATACCTATTGCTTTTGCTTCATTTGAAAGTGCTACAATCACACCATCATTATTAGAAAGAACAACAACGGGTCTTCCGGCAAGTTTAGGATTAAACACACGCTCGCAGGATGCATAAAAATTATTACAGTCAACTATCGCTATGGGTACTCTTTTCTTCAAATTACTCTATATTATTGTAGTAATATAATTTCGAAAATCGCTAATCATAAATATAAAATAGTTTTCATTTATTATAAACTGATACGAGCAAAATCAATATTATTTTTCTTCTCTGCATTCTTAAAATTGCTTAGGATAAAGTTTGCAAAAAAGTTAAGGCTTTAAATTAAATATTTTCTTTCCTGCTCGAATAAATCAAACATCAAATATTTCAGTTTATCAATATTCATGCTTGATGCAGCTGAAATAAGAAGCTTCGGTGTATTTTTTTCGCCGAATTTCAATTTTCCTAATTCTTTGATTTTATCAGTATCAAGAATATCGCTTTTGCTTATACAAATAATTCTTTTTTTCAGTGCCATATCAGGATTATATTTTTCCAGTTCATCTCGCAAGGTAATGTAATCAGATTCAGGGTCATAACTTTCAGCTGAAATCAAAAATATTAGTACACTACATCTTTCAACATGCCTTAAAAACTGTATTCCAAGTCCCTTTCCCTCAGCGGCACCCTCAATCAAGCCCGGTATATCAGCTACTGTAAGGGAGTTACCTGGACTAAGCGATACAATGCCGAGATTGGGAATTAATGTCGTAAACGGGTAATCAGCTATTTTGGGTTTAGCAGCAGAAATGACAGATATTAAAGTTGATTTTCCGGCATTGGGAAATCCGACAAGCCCAACATCCGCAAGCAATTTTAGCTCAAGGGTTATTTCGAGCTCAGCTCCGGGAAGTCCCGGATTAGCATTTCTTGGTGCTTGATTAGTAGATGTAGTAAACATAGCATTACCGAAACCGCCGTTTCCACCCTTTGCAACAATAAATTCCTGGTCTTTTTCGGATAAATCTGCGATAATATTATCTTCGGCATCCTTGACTACTGTACCAACCGGTACTTTAATCAGCAAATCCTTTCCCCATCTGCCACTTTTGAGGGATTTTCCGCCGTGCTGACCATTTTCAGCTATGAAGTGCCTCTTGTGTTTAAAGTCAATAAGGGTATTCATGTGAGGTGAGGTTACCAAAACTACATTTCCGCCTCTTCCGCCATTGCCACCATCAGGTCCTCCAAGCGGCACATATTTTTCTTTTCTGAAACTAATGTGTCCGTTCCCGCCGTCACCGGCTTTAACGCTAATATTTGCTAAATCAATAAATTTCATATTATTTCTAAATAAATCATCAAAATTAAGTTCTTGTAAACAGAACTAATTTTACATTAACATTTTACTAAATAAAGTATTGTATAATATTTCAATTTATTTTTAAATATGACGTCCATTCAATAAAATGGAAGTAATTAGAAATTATTAGATGAATAATCAGGAAGTCGGATATTTTGAGAGAGTTTACGAAGTCGTAAGGCGTATTCCTTACGGGCGCGTCACAACTTATGGTTTGATTGCAGAGCATCTCGGACTTAGGTCAGGAGCAAGGATGGTCGGTTGGGCTCTTAATGCAGATCGTCAAAATCTTGAAATGCCTTATCACAGAGTTGTTAATCGTCTGGGTGAATTATCTGGCGCGAGATATTACCCAACACCAACTATGATGCGTGAACTTCTCGAATCCGAAGGTATAACTTTTATTGATAAAGCCGTTGATATTAAAAAATATCTTTGGAAACCTTAAGAAAAATATATCAAAGATAAAATTTTCTTATAAAAATTCATAATAAAGTGTTATTTTGCACTCTTGCTTTTGTCGAATTTCAATATTTATTTTTTAATAGTAAGTATTGAAACAGTTAATGTATAGTTTATTATTAGTAAAGATGGAGTTAATTAGTGGATTTATTTGAAAAATGTTTTTCATATACCAGAGCCGATGAAGTCAAAGAAGTAGGTTTATATCCTTATTTTCATCCGATTGAAGAGAACGAAGGTCCTGTTGTAAGAGTAGAAGGTAAGGATATGGTAATGGCAGGCTCCAACAATTACCTTGGATTAACTGCCCATCCTCTTGTAAAACAAGCAGCTTACGATGCTATTAAAAAGTACGGCAGTGGTTGCTCCGGCTCGCGGTATTTAACCGGAACACTTGACCTGCACATTGAATTAGAAGAAAGATTAGCAAAATTCCTTGGATTTGAATCAGTATTATTATTCAGTACAGGATATCAAACTGCATTAGGAGTTATATCTGCTTTAGTTTTGCGTGGTGATTATATTATCTCGGATAAAGAAAATCATGCCTGTATAATGAATGGCGCTATGCTTGCAAAAGGTGGTTTTGCTGAATTCAAAAGATACAAACATAATGATATGGAAGACCTTGAAACAGTTCTTAAAACTATACCTGAAAAAGCAGGAAAATTAGTTGTAACTGATGGTGTATTTTCTGTTTCAGGTGAAATTGTGAATCTGCCCGATTTAATTAAAGTAGCAAAAAAATATGGTGCTCGTGTTCTTGTTGATGATGCACACTCAGTAGGTGTAATTGGTGAAGGTGGTCGGGGAACAGCAAGTCACTATGGGGTTACAGATCAAACCGATATGGTAATGGGAACATTCTCCAAGACTTTTGCATCACTTGGCGGATTTGTTGCCGGACCTGAGCGAGTTATTAATTATCTGAAGCATAATTCACCTGCAATTATTTTTTCTGCAAGTCCTACTCCTGCATCTTGTGCGTCTGCTCTTGCCGCACTTGATATTCTTGAAAAAGAACCCGAACTCGTTACCAAGCTTATTGCAAATGCAGATTATATGCGAAAAGGTTTTAAAGATTTAGGCTTCAATATTCTTGACAGCCGAACTGCTATTGTCGGGGTTGTTGTTGGTCAAGTAGAAACTGCATTTTTAACTTGGCGTAAACTATTTGACCGTGGGGTTTTTGTAAATGCATTTATCCCACCCGGAGTTCCGCCAAATATGAGTATGATGAGAACAAGTTATATGTCTTCTCACGAAACAGAGCATCTTGACATGATTCTCGATACTTTCAAAATTACCGGAAAGGAACTTGGACTAATTTAGTTCTTTTTCTACTCTTTTAAAAACTTCAAATTTACTTGAATAGATATATCAGTTAATTGAGAACAGGTAAAAGAGTATGTTTTCTACAATTTTGCCACACTTACATAAGTGTGGCATTTTTTATATAATATGCCTGAACCTTCCTAAACTTCTCATGATAAATTTTTATTATCTCCTTGTTCCAATTATATCCATAAAAATCAATCAATCAGTAGAAAAAATACTAAATATATTATAAAAATTTAGAAATTCTATTAATAATGCTAATATTAGGATAAATCTTATTAATTTTGTATTATATTTTTTTTACTTTAAATAAAAGGTGCTGGATGTCAGACATAAAAAGGATAGGCATTATAACAAGTGGTGGTGATTGTGGTGGGCTGAACGCTGTAATTACAGGTGCGGCGAGAATGGGCTATACTCTTGGTGTTGAAGCGTGTTTAATACCGAATGGTTATGCCGGTTTGTACAATTTGAATAATTTAGAGCCTGTTGTAATTGATTTCGCAAGAGCCGATAAAATTCATTCTGGCGTTGCAGGCTCTGAAGCAGGTCACTCACGCGTAAAAATAAGTAAAATTCAAGACCCTGATAAATATAATATAATTAGAAGTGGATTAAAAAAACATAATATTGACGGACTAATCATTGCAGGAGGTGACGATACAGGCTCGGTCGTTGTGGACTTAATCGAGGAAGGTATAAATTGTGTGCACGTCCCGAAAACAATGGATTTGGATTTGCAGACATATTCAGTTGGTGGCGATTCAACTATTAACAGAATTTCCAAATTTACTGACGAGCTTCGAACAACTGGTCTGACTCATAATCGCGCCCTGATTATTGAAGTATTCGGAAGATACGCCGGTCATACAGCGTTTCGAGGAGGAATTGGTGCAGATGCAGATTGTATTTTGATTCCCGAAGTCGAAGTAGATTATGAAATTGTTTATAATCACTTCAAAACTACATATATTAACCGTCTGATGACAAGCGATGTGAAAGGTTCTACATATATTATAGTTGCAGCCGAAGGTGTCAAGAATAAAGATGGTAAATATTTCACAGATGATGATTCAGGACTTGATTCTTTTGGTCATAAAAGACTTTCAGGTGTGGGCAGTTACATAAGAAGGCAATTAGAAAATTTTGCGAAGCAAGACTCATACTGGGAATTTGTCCTTAAAAGGGAAGGAATATATGTTGAAAATATTTATATGCATCCTGAGATTCGCGAAGTTCAGCTTGGACATCTTGTGCGTGCCGGACAGACAAGTGCTTATGATGTTACATTCGGAAAACAGGCGGGTGGTGCGGCAATGCTTTTGATGAAAAAGGGTATCTATGGTGTTACTGTCGTTGGTGTCGAAGGTCATGATGTTACTTATTACCCTACTTCAGAAGCTATAAAGCAAAGATATGTTGACCTCGATGAAATTGCTTTTCATGAATCTTTGGGAGTTTGTTTCGGACGTGAGCCAATTAGTTTTGAAGCAAAATTCAATCTTCAGGAAGGCATAATTCACAGGTATATGTAGAAAACTGCCAGAAAAATAATATTTAATAAGCATTTTTGAAATAATAGTAAATGTATCAGATTTATGTAATAATCCGGTTTTTGAAGATGTATTTCACGAAGTCATAAGTTGTTAATACTGAGTCTGATACTTTTTCTAATTTTATCTAATCGTTTTGGCTATCTAATCTTGAGGTAGCTTTTTTATTTTTAAAAATATGGAAGGCTGTACTTATCAGACAGCCTCATCTGTTTTGGCTACATAGTCTTATCACTAAGGGTTGAAGCCCTTTGTTGTTTAACTATATTTAATTATTTATTTTATATAAAAATTACAAGAAAAATTCGGCTTGATAGTCATAAAATAAGTTTGCAATACATTAAGTTAAAGCGAAATGTTATCAAGAGAAAATATATTATCTTTACTACAGACAAATAAAAAAAGTCTGATGGAAAAATATCCCATTAACAAAATGGCATTATTTGGTTCTTATAGTCGAAAAGATAATAATCTTGACAGTGATGTGGACATCCTGGTAGATTTCAACGAGCAGATAGGTATTAGGTTTATTGACCTTGCAGATGAATTATCAGAAATTCTTGGAAAAAATGTAGATTTAGTTTCATCAAAAGCTATTAAAGATAAATATTTCAAAGAAATTGAAAGAGATTTGCTTTATGTCTAAACGTCATAGAAAATTGTTACTTGAAGATATTCTTGAATCCGGTAATAAAATTTATAATTATGTTTATGGATATGATTTTGATACTTTTGTGATAGACGAACGGACAAGAGATGCAGTGGTTAGAAATTTTGAAATTATTGGAGAAGCATCAAACAGAATAGATGTTGATTTTAAAAATCAACATAGCGATATACCTTGGGCACGTTTAAGAGGATTGAGAAATAGAATTATTCATGAATATTTTGGAATTGATTTCGAATTAGTTTGGCATATCATTCAGAATGATTTAAATCCACTACTAAAAAAAGTTGAAACCTTGTACGAAAATATTGAAACCCAATCATAAAGTTTTTTGAAAATAGCTTTATGATGTGCTACAACTGCGAAGTGTAGGACATCTATTTGCATAAACAATGGAGCATGCTCCATTGCTACAATTGCTTCACAAATTTTTCAACAATGGAGCAAGCTCCATTGCTACAATTTATTTTTATGAAATACACACCTGCCGGCAGATGCGACACATCAATTCTTAAATTCCCCTCACCCGTGGGTGGCTGCGAAGCTGACTGGGTGGATATGACTTCCAATCCAAGCATATCAAATATCTGCACTTTATCTCCTGCTGCAAAGGGCTGAAGCCCTTTGTTGCTGAGTTGTATTGTGATGAAATCTGTAGCGGGATTTGGGAAAATGCTTAAAATACTTTTTACATTTTTCTTGAAATATGACGAAGGGTAATTTTGATTCAGATGCCTGATTATTCGCTCTGCCAGAAATACTGGAGATGCTGGAGATGAATTAACAAGGATAACAATGGTTATTTCATATTTTGGAATATACAGTGCTATTGAATTATATCCCCTTATTGAACCTGTATGCCCACGAACTTCAGATCCATCAATGATTTTCTTGCTGATGCCGAGCCCATAATCACTTGCAGCCACAAAATCAAACATCTCGTTTAAGCTTTCTTTATTTATAATCCCTGCAGAATTTAACGCCTCCACAAATAATGCTGTTTCATAAGCAGTGGAAAAGACTGAGCCGGAAGTCCAGGCGCCGCTGAATGCTGCATTGATGGGAATATTGCTTAGATTGTTTTCATTCACCCAACGATTTGCTATAATACCTGTCATTTCCTCCTCAACTGCGAGATAAGTATTACTTAAGCCAATATTATCCCAAATATATTCACGATATAATTCGGATACCTTTTTGCCGGTGCTTTCGGAAATGATTATTCCGGCTAACATATAATTTGTATTGCAATACTGCCAGTCAGTCCCTTTTGGAAAAAGTGGCTTGTGAATAAATTGCAGCAGCTCACGCGGCGAGAAGATTCTCATTGCATTTTGATATATTGCATTGTGATAATCAGGATTAGCAGAGTAATCATAAAGTCCGCTTGTATGGTTAAGAAGTTGTCTGATTGTGATATCGCTATCAATAAACTCATGTCCGTCAAACCATTTGCCGATTTTTTCGTCAAGATTGATTACTCCCTCCTCGCATAATTTAAGTATAACAGTTGCCGTCATAGTCTTAGTTATACTGCCGATTCCAAATAGCATTTCAGAGAGAACGGGCTGTTCTTCGTTTGAAATTCCTGATGTTCCAAGCCACAAATCATCTTTAGATTTTACACAAACAGAAACACCTTTAATATTATGAACTTCTCGAAAATTATCAAGAAAATCCTGAAAATCATTTCTCAGATGCTCATCAAATTCTATTGACAAGCTGTTGTAACTTATAATTGCTATAAGAAGTAATATTCGAATCAATTTTTCTCTCATTAAAAAAATAAAAAAAGTATATTTTTGACAAATAATTGTTCAATAGGTTTAATTTTGGGGTAAAATTATTGAATAATATTCTCAATTTGAATTACCGTATCTCCAATATCAAGCATGGCATTAATAAGATGAACTTGTTTGAAATTATAAAATTCACTTATTTTAATTTCCTTTAAACTCACAATACTATCATCAATAAGTTTGCTGATTTTTGTCCCTTTAAGTAAATATGTTTTTGGAGTAAAGAGATTTATGCCATCATCAAAAACCAAATTTGAGTAGGATGAATCAGTTGCAAGTCCATTTTTTAAAATTATTATATCATCACACTTGCCACGCATTGAAAAAAAGTTGTTTAATTGAGTTCTGTCAAAATATTTATAATTATAATTAATATCGTTTGTTTCAATAATTTTCAGACTTTTTATCTCTCTTTTTTGATAGGGTAGAAGCTCGAATTTTTCTATTTTGTCCGAATATATTACTCTTAATTTATATAAACCGACTTTGTACCTATCGGGCACAATTATTTCGGATAGATCAAAACTTGAGCCATTATAAAACGCCGCAAGAGTTTTCCTGACACGGCTATTATGATAATCAATATTATCCAATTTACCATTGATGCACTTAATTGATTCAAAAAACAGGTACATAGACTTTATCAATTAATTCTTGAAATTCAGCTTCGGGATTGCTTTGCGATGTAATGCCGCCACCACTTTTGAAGTATAATTCGCCGTCAATATTTTCGATGTATCTTATCATTACTCCGCTGTCAATATTTTCACCGTCAAACACACCAAATATACCAGTATAATAACCTCTTTTGTAGCCCTCAACTTGATTGATAATTTCCACTGTTTTTTGTTTCGGAGCTCCGGTTACCGAGCCTGCAGGGAGTAATTTCCCGAATATATTGCCAATATTATGATGCCAGTCTTTTGGCAACTCGCCACAAATCTCTGAGCTGATTTGAATCAGATTCTTATTATTTGTCCGTATATAATCAGCATATCGGAATTTTGAGACACGTACTTTTTTTGATACAATTGAAAGGTCGTTTCTTATTAAATCAACTATTGTATTATGCTCTGCAAACTCTTTCTCATCACTCATAATAATTTCCTCTGCATTTTCAATTGCAGCGTCAATAGTGCCTTTCATAGGATAAGAGAAAATTTTTCCATCAATAATTTTTATAAATATCTCAGGCGAAAAGCAAATAAATTGATTTTTGAAATACAATTTATATTTTGCCTTGGAATACTTTAAAATTTCCATAAGAGTCAACGTAGTCTCTACTTTTGTAGGAAAAGTGAGATTGAGAAGGTAAGAATTCCCTGAAAGAATATTGTCCATAACCCGGTCAAAGGCTTTTTTATATTGAGTATATGAAATAGGAAATTTTTCAAATGTGAATTCTTTAGGGTATTGTTTTTCATTTCGATTGAAATTGTCTAAGATTTCAGTTTGAAAAATTATCTCTTCGGGATTAATTTCCGAAATTGGAATAATTATAGGCTTAATAGAATCAAAATCAATAATGAACAAAAAAGGAGTTTTATCGCCTCCATATGTGTTCATTTTATTTATAAAATCGTTTTTTTCAGTATTTAAATTCATCAATTTGAATTATAATTAAAATTTCTTATTCGATATTAATAAGATTTTATTTCAAATAGTTTTTCAGTAAATTGTTTCTCGAAATTATCAATATCCTTTTGTGATAAACTAATTTCAGTCATGAAGTAATCTATATCTGCAGCCATTGTAAAAAGCAACCTTCCTGTGTATCGCTCTTTTTGCTGATATAGCTTGGAAATCAAATACAAATAAAGCTCAAGCTGTGGGCGATAGTGCTCAAGCAATTTATCCGCATCATTTTTATCGGTGACATGATTTGATTTCCAATCCCAAACTTCAATTATACTGTTATCGTGATTTTTTAAAAGTAAATCAATATTTCCCGTAATAATTGAGCCGGCAAGTGGCATATTAAGTTCTTTTTCAAATTCAGAGTATTGAAAATTGTCAAAATTTTCTTGAATAAAATGATTTTTTAAAATCATATTACTTTCCCTATTAGCACGTTCGATAATTGAATCATTATCAGTTTGATTGAATTCCTCCAAAGTTTGATTGATAACAAGTTCTAAAGAGTTGTAATTTTCACTTTTTGCATCGCTGCACCACTCATTTATCCGCTCGCAAATTCGGTGAATAATTGAGCCGTAGAGAGTTCCGTCTGCCTTTTGAACTTCTTCAAATTTTTCATTCTCATCCGGAGTATCGTAATCAGCTATAAAGTTGGGTTTATCTGGAAGTCCTAAAATATATCTTTTACTGAACGAATCAAAATCATTCAAAAAAATACTGTACTTGGTTGCTGAAAGTATATCAAATCTGTTTTCCGGGCAAATTTTATTAGTGTAATAATCTAAATTATTTTCAAAAATGTTTTCAAATTGGATATCAGAAATAACCTTTACATTATCAAAACCTGTGCATTCCCGAATAATTTCGATTTTTTGAATGAGATTTAAATTTTCTCCTTCGGTGAAATCAAGTATGTCTGTAATCGTGATATTATCTTGCTCTGCAAATAAATCAATGCTTTTATCAATAGATTTAGTTATAAGTCCAAAAAATGACTTTTTTTCTAAGGAATAGCTTTTTTGGGTTTGTCGCAAAGTCGCTGAAATGATAAGATGGTATTTAGCGCGAGTCATAGCAACATATAGCAGTCTGGCTTCTTCAGCCAAATCGTCATTAGATTTAACATCTTTCACTACTTTCTGAACAACTGTATCAGCGCTATTTAGTATGAATTTTTCGCCTTCTCCTGAATTAGCAGGAAGCATCATTGGAAGAGATATTCCAAGATTTTTACTTTTGATAATGCCTGAATCCGCAGAACCTCTTGAATTGGAATCAAATAAAATTACAACAGGAAACTCAAGACCTTTTGAAGCATGAACTGTCATTATTCGGACTACATTATCATCGCTTATAAACGCCGCTTCAGCTTCACTTGAGAAATCAATAAGTGAGTATGCCCGACGAATAAATTCATAAAGACTCTTATAGCCTTTACTTTCAAATTCACGAGCTGATTCAATAAGTCTCGAAATATTGGATTTAATCTGTTCCCGTGCATCGAATTTTTCTATAGCGCCGAAATAATCAGTTAATTCAATGATTTTGATAATAAGTTCAGAAACCGAAAGAACAGAAGAAATATCAATTAGTTCCTGTAGAATTATCCGGGCGCGATTGATAAAAAATGCCGAATCTGCAACATCGGTTTGATAAGATTTAAATTTTTCAAAAAATGTGCTGCCTTTTTGGCGTGCAATATTCATCAGTTCGCCATCATTCAAATTAAACATCGGAGATTTCAGTACACCTGCTATACCAATATCGTCATTTTGATTAGTAATAAAATTTAGTAGCGACAGGAAATCACTTATTTCCTGAGTTTGATAAAATCCTTTTCCCGATACTATTGAATATGGTATTTTTTTCTCGATAAATACTTTTGAAAGTTTTTGAATGCTGCTTTTCTTGCGGCAAAGTATAGCAATATCTTTATAATTAGGATTGATATATTCAGAACCATTATGAATTTTTAAAACAGATTTTCCTTTAATAATATTTTGTATATAATCAGCAGTAAGATTTTCTTCAGAAGGATATATATCCGACTCGTGAGATTCATCCTTACGTGGTTTTATAGCTACTAAAAATTTAATGGCTCCATTTTCATGAGTGATAATATCGTCATTTGTTAGTGGGTGTATTAAACTTCTGCCACAAACAAGCTTTTCGTAAGAAATGCCGGATTTCTTACTATCGAAGAGATTACTACAAACTGCATTTGTAAAATGAGCAACAGCGGGTAAAAGTCTGAATGTATCGGCAAGTGATATTCTACCCCAGGACTGAGAATCGCTGACATCTTGAAATTTATCAAAAATATATGGACTTCTGGATAATCTTTTTTCGTTGACAGCTGCTCTATTAAAAGATTCAATATCTGTTTGTGCTTGATTGAATACTGAAACATCAGCTGATCTGAATCCATAAATTGACTGTTTCGCATCACCTACAATAAATACTTTTGGACTATCCTTATAGTCAGTATCCGCAAGTTGTGGAACTAATCTGCGAACCATATCATACTGAATATGATTTGTATCCTGAAACTCATCAACCATCAAAAAATCTAAATCTTTTATGATTTTGCCCCTGACTTCATCATTTTCCATAAGTCTAAGTGCCAATATCAGCAAGTCGTCAAATGTATAAGCAGACTGCTCATGTTTCATTTCCCAAAGTCTTGCATCTGCTTCCAAAGCAAGTTCGACAAATGAGTAAATATTTTTTAAGTAAAGACTACTATCATCATTTCCATCTAAGTAATTAATATTAATTTCCAATATCTCTTTTATTTTATCCCTATACTCTGTCTTTTTTGCAGTATTTGAAAAATATGCATCTACAATGAAATTTGTCAGCTTCTTATTACCAACTTTAAGATTATGGATAATTTTCAGGTAGATAATTGCAAGAGAAATATCGAAATCTTTATTTTTGACATGGTCTGTAAAAGTATCTATAGCAATTTTTATTTCATGATAATTTTTGACAGAAGATTCAATTACATCGTGTGAATTATTAAATATCTCTGCAATTTCATTAATGTTATTCTTAAAATATTCTTTAAATATAGTAAGGTAAATCTGATAGGTTTCTTCAGGATTATTATTGTAAAAATCTTTCAGACTCCTCAGCAGAACCGGCTCCTTAACAATTTGTACAAGAAATTGTCTTAATTTGGATATACTGACGCTTGTTAATAATTCGGCATAATTTTCAATGTTTTCATCGAAGTTACCATTTTGCAGAGCAGATGAATAATCGTCAATTATACTATCCACCGCAAATTCAGCAAAATAATTGCTTTCATATTCATCCATTTCCCTGAATACCGGTGAAATTTCAGCTTCAACAGGGTAATCTCTCAGCAGACTATTGCAGAAACTGTGAATAGTCGAAACTTTAGCAGAAGATATTTGTTCTCTAAGCTGCTTCCACATTTTCAGATTGCCCGGGTCCTCAATCATTCGTTTGCTTATTTTTGATGTTATTTTCGCTTTCATATCACCAGCCGCTTGTCTTGTAAACGTAATTGCAACAATTGAACGAATAGCATCATAAGGTTTCTTCTTTCGTAAATGCAGGAGTAAATCCAAATACTTCTCAACAAGCACACTGGTCTTGCCGCTTCCTGCATTGGCAGTAACTACCAGATGTCTGTCTCTCATTAATGCAAGAGTTTGATCTTTTGTAAAAGTAAAGTCAGTTTTTAACATTATTTTCAAAAATTGTAAGTTTCAAAAATATAATTTAAGATAATGTTTTGTTATGTCAAAAAAAATGCGTATTTTTGTATTCTAAACATCGCGGGATGGAGCAATTGGTAGCTCGTCGGGCTCATAACCCGAAGGTTCTAGGTTCGAGTCCTAGTCCCGCTACAAAAACATACATTTAAAGCAGAATTATTTCTGCTTTTTTTTTGTAACATATCATTAATAATTCATAGAATAAAAGAGACTTCTGATTTCTCGCAGTAACAAATATTTTTGCATCTACACATATTCATACTTTGGCAATATTAAATATCAGTTTCTATCTCTCGTAAATTCTATATTTTTTATAAACATAGCCACTCATAGTTGTAGTAAGACCTCTGTTCATCATGTCGTTATCTTCCAGAATCCAAGATGCTTCACCAATATCCATTCCTAATTGATGTGCCCGCTCGCCGGATTCGTAATAAATCACGGCATCAACTCCTGTTCTTTGGTATTGTGGAAGAACGCCGAGAACAATAATACGCATTATGTTGATATGCTTTTTCTTTGTCGTCATTTGCCATAAAGCACCTGCCATACTACCTTTTTTATTATGAATCAGCACCTGATTAAGGTCCGGCAGCCCTAAATGAAAAGCAGCGGGTTGTCCCTTAATTTCAGCTATAAATGCCACACGTGGATTAGCAATTGGCTTTAAATCATTAGCCATAAAATCAAATTCTTCGTCTGTCATTTTTACAAAGCCCCAATTCGGCTGCCATGCTGCATTATATATTTCCTTAAGTGTCTTGACATCCTTTCGGAATTGTTCTTTATTCTTAAAATTTATATCTCTGATAGTAATCTGGTGACGCTCTTTTAAAAGGCTTTGCATGCGTTTCATTTTGTCGGTGACATATTTTTCATACTCAAGTTTATATGCTAACAAATCTTTAGCCTTGTGCATTCCGCATTTATCCATAAGTTCAGCATAATATGGCGGGTTATAAGGCATTAGTATTCTTGGAGGCTCATTGAAGCCTTCAATAAGAATAGCATTTTCATCATTCATTGATGGATTAACAGGACCACGCATTCCGGTTTTACCTTTTGATTTCAACCAGTTTTCAGCTGCATCTAAAAGTTCTTTTGCAACATCTGCATTATTAATACATTCAAAAAAACCAAAAAATCCGATATTGTCATTATGCTGAATATTATGATTATCATTTATAATACCTGCTATTCTACCGATAATTTCACCATTTGATTCTGCTAACCAGAGCTTTATCTCTGAATGTTTGTAAAATGGATTTTTCTCTGTATCAAGAAGTTTCATCCTATCATAAACCAGAGGTGGTACGAAGTTGCTGTCACCTTTGTAAAAATTCCATTGAGATTTTACGAATCTCTTCTTTTGTGATTTATTTTCTACTTCTATAATTTTGAAGTTCATACTGCATCCGTAAATTAAGTAAGTTTTTTGATTAATTGTTTGTGCTGAGGAAAATCAGTAATAAATTCGTTTCTTTCTGCAAGAGTGAAATCCTCAAAGTCAAATCCCGGAGCTACTGTACAAGAAAGCAGGACGTAATCACCATTTTCAACTTCAGCTGCAAACCATGTATTTTGGGGAATTAATATCTGAGGGAATTCATTGTTATCAGTATCAATTCCAAAATGTTTAATAATTAATTCTCCACTATTTGTAAGGTTGTAAATTTTAGCAGAACCTCCGGAATGAAAAAACCAAAATTCATCACTGTTTACTTTGTGAAATTTTGAAAAAGAGTCTTTAGTAATCATAAAGTAAATAGTTGTGGAAAAACTCCTGTCGGAATTGTATCTATCCGGCAGAGAATCAGAAACTATAAACTCGTCAGAGCGATATGTCTCCTTGTAGAAACCTCCTTCAGGATGAGCCCTAAGCCCAAGTTTTTCAATCCAATATTCAGCGGTATGCATTATTTATTACCTTTATAAATTCTTCCTTCTGAAATCCATTCTGGTGCGGGTTTGCCGAGAGCATAATGATCGAACCACTGTTTCATTTTAATAGCCCAGTCAAGCCTGTTTTCGTATTTTCTCGGGTGATGTGGTTCATTGCGATATTCCACCATAACGCAATTTTTGCTTAGTCTTCTGAAAGCAAGATAAAGCTCAACACCTTGTGAAAACGGAACAGCTTCATCAACATTACCATGCAGAATCAAAAGAGGTGTAACAGCTTTATTTGCATAAAATACAGGAGAATTACGAATATAAGCATCCAGTGAATCCCAAAGATTGCCACCGATTCTGCTTTGGTATTTTTCATACTGGAATTGGCGTGCAAGACCTGATTCAGTTCTTATTTGGCTATAAGCACTTGTCATATTACCAACTGGTGCACCTGCTCCGGCTGCGGCAAACATATCGGTTTGAGTTACTATGTACGCTGTCTGATAGCCTGCCCAGGAATGCCCCTGAATAACAAGCTTTTTAGGATCTGCAATTCCCCTGTCTATCAGTGTCTGAACACCTGAAGTAACAGCATCTACTGCATCTGTACCAGGGCGTCCGTCACGATATTTAACATCAGGGACAAATACAAGGTAGCCTTCACCCAAATAAACCTGATATGCGGGTCTGTGGTTAATTCTCGGCTGATAAAAGCGGTGAGTATGCTCTGAAAATCTTTCGTAATAATAAACTAATACAGGATACTTCTTTTTTGGGTCAAATCCATCAGGCTTGATTAAATACCCGTCCAACGTATCACCAACTGGAGATACCCAGGATAATGACTCAGTCGTACCCCAAATAAAATCCTTCATCTCCGGATTAACATCGCTGATTTTCTTTGCTGAATCAAGGAAAATATCCGAGTACCATAAATCAGGAAATTCATCAAAGCTTTCTTTGGTATAAAGAATTTTATCAGCATTTTGAGCTTTTTTTACAAAGAAATAATTTTTTCCTTCAATGTGTCCCATTCCACTTTCGGTACAAATATTTATACCTCCTGCGATATGAGTTTCGAGAAAGTAAAGATTCGTATTCTTGCTTTTATGACTATAGCCATGCATATAAACAGTATCTTTTTCACTGAATACTTTTTTTCTTGTATTTGTCTGGCGAAGTCTGAAAGTTATATCAAGTCTTCTTCCTACAGTGGCGGTCAAATTAACAAAAGAACCATGGTCACCAAGGAAAAACTTGTAAATATCATTTCTTTCGTATATCAGAACATATTTATCAAGTTCGAAGAATCCTCCAATACCGTAACTTCCGGCTTCAATAGGTAAATCCTGATCAATATCATGAAATGGAATTTTAATTCTTTCGGTGATATTTGACATTTTGCCGGTTTCTGTATCGTAAATGTGCCAGTTCTTATCTTTAAAGTAAACAATATGTTTGCCAAGTGGTGATAAATTAGCAGTTTCGGCTATTGCTTCAACAACTAATTTCCGCTCACCTGTATTAAGATCAATTACATAAAGGTCATAGAACCAGCCCCCCCAAGTTGATTGAAGGGCATATTTTGAGTCATCATATCCGATGGTGAAATTAGAATTATCGCTATATTTTACATCTTCAAGGGTTTCATCTGCAAGTTGAAAAAAATTGCGTCTTTCAGCATCATAAACTGCTGCATAAGTCCTGTCTTTATTCTTGTTCCACCAATTAACCTGATGAGTAGATATTCTTGGGTCTTTCCAATGCCAAATTAAATCATCTGAATTATATAAAATTGAATCAGCATCATAGAAGCTTGACTCGGTAAATTTTAGATCTTCGATGTCTGCTGTATCTTTTTCACTATTTGGCTTTAATCCGAAGAATAGTTTTAAGCCATCTTCAGACCACTGAGTTTTATTTTTTGCCGGAATATACCATCCTTTTTTTACAGCTGTTGAAGTAACAGCAAACTTCATAGTTTGTGGACTAATTTTTTCCCATAAAATCAATTGTCCTTCATCAGGACGACCATCTTTTCTTAAAGTTGAAGATATATAGGCAAGTGAATTTTTATTGTCATTCCATGCAAGTGCAGAGAAAAAAGTATTTTCCATCTTATTGATTGCGGTTTCAGGAGCAAAATCTTCTTTCAAGTCACGGCGATAAACACCATCACGTTTCCCTTCAGGTGAAGATACTGTATAAAACAAGTAAGTAGATGTACTATCCAGTAAATATTCAGAAACATCATCAATTTTGATTTCAGTACCTGAGAATAAATGCTTAATAATCAATTCAGATCCGATTTCTTTCTTTTTCATTTTATCGCTTTTGCGATTATCATCCTTATATTTTTGATATATAAGCCATTTTGAGTCATTGCTGAATTCGAATTTATTTATATTTTCAAATTCATCAAATTTGCCGGTAGAATTTCTTAGCAAAATCATACCATTTTTGGGTTTGTCTTTTGGTGATTTTGCATTTTCAACATCTAAGGATTTAGGCATTTGAACAGCAGCAAGCCAATAACCGTCATTCGAGAATACTGGTCTGTCTCCACGAGGAATGATAACTTTGTTTGTATCATCGCCGGCTGAGACAATTAAATTGCCATCGCCGCGGTCGGGAAACACAGAATAAGCCACCCATAAGCCGTTATCAGATATTGCTGTCGAGCGAATTGACCTGAATTTCATTGCATCTTCATGCGTGAACTGTTTTTTGGATAATATTATTTGTGAAGTTAACAGTTGGGATATAAATAACCCAAGTATTAGCAAATAAAAGCGTTTCATTGATATTGCCATAATTTAAATCTAAAATTTAATAAATAATTTTCTTATTGAAATATGCACACATACAATATATATGACACATAAAAACTGTTTTTGTTAAGAATTAATTTTAAAATGTGGAAAAAATAATTAATTTAATCCTCTTTAGGAGGCGGTAAACTTAAAAACATTGTAGATGGATTATCGGTAAATGCTCTTAATGTATTTCTCAAATCCTTATTTGTACGGATTAGCTCATCCATTAATTCCTGAAAAGAATATATTGATGATTCGGCTCTGAATCCCATATTAGCAATAACATTAGTCGTCTGAGTCATCGAAGAATCATATTTTGAATATATCTTATCCATGTGCTTATTCAGTTGCATTTGCTCGATTTGTGAATTCAGTTCAGCAATCATATCTTCAATTCTCATTGCCGATTTTTTAAATATCAGCGTCGTTTCAGTAATATTTTCGATTGCCAAAGATGAATCTGCTTTTTCAAGGACAGAATTTAAGTGACTTGAAGAAGCTTCAAGATTGACTAAAATATCATGCAATTCTTTTTTCTTGAAAAAATCTGTAGAAACATCCAAAAATTCCATTGTTTTTTTGTTTAATTCAAAGACATTCAGAGCCATTAAATTATTCATCACTGCTTCTGCGGCTATAGTAATTTCTTCTATGCCTGAAGGAGCGGAGCGAATCAATCTGTAAGGCGGGTCAATGCTTCCAATATTAGGATACCTGTTTGCCATATCAGGATTAGAGGGATAATGCAGCTGAAGGAACTTGCCACCTGCGATACCTGCCATTGCTGGCTGTATTCTCAAGCTGTCATCAATACTGATTTTAACATCAATCAGAAAAATTACTTCCACTAAGCGTCCATCCGGAGCGACCTGAATAGTTGTAATCCTGCCACAGGGTACACCCTGATATTTTACTGCAGAGCCATTCTCCAGACCTTCAACTGAAGTGTCAAAATAAGTAACATAATAAGTCTGCTGCTTAAGAATTTGGCTTGCACCAAGCCAGATAATCAAGCCAATCATTATCAGACTGCCTGTAATGACAAACAATCCTATCAAAAATGGATTGGCAGATCTTTTTTTTCTGCTCATTGTCTTGCCTCTATGAGAGATTTTACTCTAATTGTAATATCTTTTTATTTATATACAGTTTTTATAATTACAAATATAGAAAAAACCCTTTATAATAGGAATTGAAATTTCAAAATAATTGAAACTATTTAAAAAATTGATTGATTTTGTTAAATTCCGCAAATAAATACACAAAACAAATTATATTTTGTATATTTTAGTTTGCAAAATTAAAGTCGGATTTAATATTCGGCATTCTCCAAACTCATACTTTATAATTTGAAAATGTTAAGGATAGTAAAAAAAGGTAAATTAACTTTTGAGAATATAAGAGATTTTTATTCTCTGTTTGAATTTTACAAATTAATGTGGCAGTTTGTGCTGAACTAAACCATAAACGAAAGTACCCAAAATTGCTGATGCAATAACAACAAGCATCACCGAAAATCCATTTCCGATAAGTATGTAAATTGGTCCCGGGCAAGCACCCGCCATTGCCCAGCCGATTCCGAAAAGTATTCCTCCGAACAAATATCTTGAAATGCTGAAATCTTTTGGTGCGATTTTTATCTCATTACCTTCAATAGACTTTAGTTTGAATTTTTTGATAATTGTTGTTACTATTGCTCCTAATGCTACTGCAGAACCAATTATTCCAAACATGTGAAATGATTCAAAAGTAAACATTTCGTAAATTCTATACCATGAAATAACTTCAGCTTTTGTTAGAATAATACCAAATAATATCCCAACTAAAGTTATTTGAAAATATTGCTTCATCATTTTTGTATTCATCATATTCCTGTCCTTAAAATTAATGGCAACATAAAATATGTCATAACCAGACCACCAATAAAAAATCCTGCGACAGCAATTAGTGAAGGTAGTTGCAGATTGCTAAGTCCACTGATTGCATGACCTGATGTACATCCGCCTGCCCACCTTGCTCCAAATCCAACTAAAAATCCTCCGACAACAAGAATAGTAAAACCTTTGAATGTCATCAAACTTTCCCATGAGAAAATTTCTGCAGGCAATATATCTGTGCCCGGACTGCTGATACCCATAGCCATAAGATTAATCGTAGCCTGCTCTGATATCTGTACAGGTTCAGGTGAAGAAAGCAGAGTCGAGGCTATCAATCCGCCAAGTATCATTCCAACTACAAAAAATATATTCCAAAGTTGTTCTTTCCATTTAAAATTGAAAAATGGGATGAATTTTCCGGCTCCGGTTGAGGCGCAAATTGTCCTCATTGTAGATGATACTCCGAAATTCTTTCCTAGGTAGAGCATCAAAAACATCACAAGTGTAATCATTGGACCTGCTACATACCATGTCCAAGGTTGCTTAATGAATTCAAGCATTTATATACTCCTAAATTTTATTAATAATTTTATTCATATTTAATTTTTTGTAAAAACTAAAACTGCAATAATCTGAAAAGATTAACGCCTATTTAATATTGATTTGATTAAGGTACTGTCTGATAATCCTCAAATGAATTGATTATCAGACAGTTCCGATAATTGCTTATTTAGCCTTATCTACCCATCATTTGATAACGCCAGGCAATAACTCCACCATCCAGATTATACAGCTGTTCAAATCCTTGACGAGCCATAAAATCACATAAAAATGCACTACGGTTGCCACTTCTGCAATATATGTAGTAGGCATTATTTTTATCGAGTTCTGATATTTTTTGTCCAAAAACTGGTGACATAATATCAATATGAAAATCGTGTTCCAGTTTGAATTCCATTAGTTCCGGTAAGGTCCTGCAATCAATAACCTTAGCATTGGGATTACTTTCAACACCTGCTTTGAATTCTTGCGGAGATAAATCTTTGTAATTTGACATCGTTATCCTTAATTAAGATTAATTATTTGATACTAATTTTATTCCGGTTTCAGTAATGGCGTTAAAACCACCATCCACATCAATAACATTATCAAATCCTCTTGAACGAAGAATTGAAGCAGTTGTCATTGATCGGTAACCGCCAGAACAGTGCAGAATGTAGTCTGTATTTCTGTCAATTTCGTGCATTCTTTCATTAATATAATCAAGCGGGAAATTAACTGCTCCCGGAATATGACTTATTTCATACTCGCTTGGACGTCTAACATCTAAAATATTGATTTTATTTCCCGATTCTACTCTTTCTTTCAACTCTGAAGGTGAAATTGAGTGAATTATATCAATTTCCTTACCGGCATTTTTCCATGCTTCGATACCACCTTCAAGATATCCAAGGACATTTTCATAGCCCACGCGTGCAAGTCTCATCAGAGTTTCTTCTAATTTATCTTCTTCGGTAATTAATACTATCGGTTGTTTGATGTCCGGTATCAATGCACCAACCCATGGAGCAAACTGCCCGTCGAGGCTTATATTTACTGAATTCGGAATGAATGATTTATTAAATACCTGCTGATATCTTGAATCAAGCATCAGAGCAGAATATGAGTTCACAATTTCTTCAAACTGTTCCGGGCTAAGTGGGTTAGCACCTTTTTTCATCACAATGTCGAAACTATCATAACCCTCTTTATTCATTCTTGCATTTACCGGAAAATAGGGTGGAGGCGGCATTATTCCCTCTATAACCTGCTGTATAAATGTGGGTTTGTCTGGAGCTAAAAGAGCATAATTTGTCTTTTTCTGAATTCCGAGATAATCAACTGTTTCCTTGCTCATTTTCTTTCCACATGCAGAACCTGCACCGTGAGCAGGATAAACGAGTATATCATCTTCAAGCGGGATAATTTTATTTTGAAGCGAATCATAAAGCATTGCTGCTAAGTCTTCCTTAGTTAAATCACTTTTAACAGCGAGGTCAGGTCTTCCAACATCACCTATGAATAAAGTATCACCTGAGAAAATTGCATGATTCTTGCCATTTTCATCAATTAGTAAATATGTAGTTGATTCAGGAGTATGTCCGGGAGTATGTAAGGTTTTAATTTTCAATTTTCCGATATTGAAAATCTCGCCATCCTGAGCTACATAGCTTTCGTATTTTGTTTCTGCTTTTGGTCCAAACACAATTGTAGCACCGGTTTTTCTTGCTAAATCAATATGACCTGATACAAAATCGGCATGGAAATGTGTTTCAAAAATATACTTTATTTTTGCATTGTTCTTCTCAGCACGCGAAATATAAGGAGAAGATTCACGCAAAGGATCAATTATTGCAGCTATTCCATCTGATTCGATGTAGTAAGCACCTTGGGCAAGGCAACCTGTGTAAATTTGTTCAATAATCATTTTAATAACCTCTTAAATTTTATAATAATAATTTGTTTCATATTATGTTAGTTTAGAAATAACTCTTTGATGATTATAAATATGCCCATTATCAGGACAAAATAACCAAACCCTTTTTTGAGTGAAGAGCCCGGAATTTTCTTGGATAATATTGTGCCGATCAACATACCAATAATAGAAATGCCTGTGAATATTATTAACGACATCCAGTTGATATCAATTTCAGCCATCATATCACCTGAGAATCCAATAATAGATTTAACTGCTATAATCACAAGTGATGTTCCTACTGCCATTTTCATAGGGATTTTTGCAAGGATTACCAAAGCGGGAATTATCAGAAATCCACCTCCTGCACCAACAAGACCGGTAAGAACACCCACAACAAAACCTTCAATAAAAATCATCGGATAATTGAATTTTGGTGCAATAATATCTGCTTCAATATTACTTTTTCCGGATTTTATCATAGAAAAAGATGCTGCAAGCATCAGTATTGCAAATAATAAAAGAATTGCAAGTGGCTTATCAAGCACGAATCCTGAAGTATTAATTAAAGAATCCGGTATCGAAGGCATTAAATATGCTCGGGTCAGAAACACTGCTATCAATGACGGAATTGAAAATACAATAGCAGCTTTAATATCCACTAATTTATTTCTAAAAAATTGGATAGAGCCAATAGCTGCAGATACTCCGACAATAAATAATGAGTATGATGTTGCAAGCACAGGGTCTGAACCTAATATGTAAACCAATATTGGAACTGTAAGTATGGAGCCACCTCCACCAATCAATCCCAGAACAATACCCATAATAATAAAGCTTATATAACCAATTATTTCCATTCAACAATCCAATATATGTTCATATATACATATAATATATAAAAAAATATTATACAATTTTGCATTTACCCATACAATCAAAAATTGATTCAATGTTTTTGAGTGCTATGGAATAATATAAATTTTTACCATTTCTTTCTGAGCATAATATACCCTTATCTTTCATTTTAGTCAAATGGTGAGATAGAAGGGACTGCTCAATCTTTAATTTCTGCTGTAAGTCTGTTACACCCATTGTTCCTGAACTTTCAAGAAGTTCTATAATCTCAAGGCGAACAGGATGTGCAATGGTTTTGAGAACCTCTGCCATCTTATCCAATTTTTCTGCCGATATGTTGCGATAAGTCAATTTTAATATAATTTATAGTTTGCACGAAATTTAATATATGAACGTATGAAAATATATTCAATTGTAATAAAATTTAAAATTATTTTTACTCCAGGTATATCTGATTCCTTTGATGTTTTTTAAAAGTCTTTAAACTTATGATTATCAATAGGGTAGAGGTGGTTGAATTGACATAATTTGTATAATATTAGCAGATGGTAAAAATAAAATTATTCTATAATAATGATATAATTGCTGTATACTAAAAATAGTTTAGTATTGTACTAATTTATATATACCTTTGTATTATGTATTTAATATTTTTGAACTATTTTTTTCAATTTTTATTTACAAATAGGTGAGAAATGAAAAAATCCATAAATATTTTTATTATTATTTTTACTTTGTTTATACTTTTAAAAGTTGAGTTATATAGCCAAGTTCCAACTCAGCAAGCTTATAATATTGTTTTTACTAACTTAACTGCAAGTGGTTTTACAGTTGTTGCTACAAAAGGAAATGGCACTGAAAGAATTATTTTAGTTGAAGAAGGTACATCAGTAAATTCCTTCCCAACTGAAATACCAATCACAAACTATACTTCAAATAGTAATTTTAGTATAGCTCCTTCTATATAAAACTCAAAAATTGTTTACTTAGGTTCAGATAGAATTGTATCTGTTACCGGGCTTCAACCCGGAAGATTATATACTGTTAAAGTCTTTGAGTATAATGCTTCCGGCTATAATATTTCGGATGCTGTAAATAATCCCAGAAGTTTTAGTACAAAGCCTTTAGCTCCACAAAGTGTTGGCTTGATTACAGAGGCTACAAATAACTCCTTTCAGATTGGTTGGAAAAACCCCTCAGAAGGTGGTGTTGACGGATTTGAAGTAACCGTCTCTACCACAAGCAATTTTTTAACTCATATAGATTTGTACAATAACAGGTATGTTGATGGTAATAGTTTAGTAATACAAAATGAAGATGCAACTGTATTTAGCCCTAATACAACTTATTTTTATCGGATTAGAACTGTTTTCGATGATCAAACCAGTGATTGGTTAGCGGGATCTTCAGGTGTAACTACTAAACCGGATAATGCTTCATTAGCTGTTGAATTGGGCTATGTTTGTTTGGATAATTCTTATACACTTACTCCGACTGGTCCATCCCCTGGAAACGGAACAGAACAACATAAATTCACAGTATATAAAACTGAATTTGATGAAGATGCAATTAATGAAGTCGCATCATTGTCAATTACTTTGACTCCTGATGATTACGAAGAAGGTACGACTGATTTTTGGGTTGTAGCTGTTAGCAATAAATCCGGTCTCCAGTCTGACACCCGAACAAAATTTACTTTGAGTACAGCTAATTCTTCAGCTATTGTTTTTGTAAGCGATGATATTGACGAAAACACAAGCGGATGGCAAGTGACTCATTTTGACAACCTGAATGAAGCACTTGATGTGGCTTGTATAGCTGCCACTATCAATATCTCCAACTACACACACACCGGTAATATTGATATGACCGGCTATAATTATAAAGTTGGCGATAGCGACTTTTTCCTCAATGGTGAGATTAGTGGAGGCTTAATTCAAACTATCGGTACTGGTCGGTTGATACAATCAGCTGTGCAGAATCAGACTCGCACTTTCCCTGTTACTGATGGAACTAATAACTATACGGTTTCAATAACTCCCGGTAGTAAAGATGGATTTTTTGCTGTACGTCTTAATGCAAACAAGTCTGTCGCAGGCTCTTTAGTTAATCCGTTTGTATTTTGGGATTTGTATGCTTCATCTAATATTGATGCAACAGTAATATTAATTATCGAAAAATCTTCTCTTGGTATTACTGAAATTCCAAGAAACTTTCTACTAAGATTCTGGAATGGAGAACGATATGTTCCTATTTCTCAAAGCAAAGTAAGTTTAAACAACTTTGATGAATTTTATGAAATTACAATAAATGAATTTTCAAATTTTAATGTATTGGATTAGTAAATTCTGACTTCTTTTTAACTGATTGTTATTTACAACTCGAATAAGTATTTAATAAATCAGCATACTATTTTGCATTAGCGGGCTATTTTGAGTTGTTCCTGTAAGAAAATTACTTTGTATCGAATTCTCCGGAATACAGTAATACAGAAAAAACGGAATATAATATCAAATTTACCAGATGAAATTTATTTGCTTAGAACTATTGTAATTTAAGTAAGAGATTGGGATTAATGCCAAAGGGCTGTAGTTTCATTATTATTAGAAAGGATTTATAATATTTAAAAATTTAGTAAAAAAAAGGCTAAGAAACCTGTGTCCAAAATTTGTCCAAGAAGTGCTAAAAAATACTTAATTTACTTACAGTTACTTTATGGTTTGTGGGGGGTAAAAGCCCTGAAGATTAGATGAATATAATTAAAAAAGGCTGAGATTGATGTCACAGCCTTTCAATTTTTATTGTGGGCCCGGAGGGACTATTTGACTTCTTTATAAATCAATGACTTAGATGTAGTTGTTATTGAAATGGACAAAATATGAACAGAATTATTGAATTTTCCTTCAAAAACTAACATATTTTAAAGTGAAATATCATTTATCAATTTATCGAAAATAAATAATTATTATTGCCAATTATTTGAATTTATTTTTTCCTCGAAAGATTATGTATGTTTGTCCTTCTGAGTGCTATATCAATATCGTTTCCCCGAAGAGTTGTTTTCAATTCTTGGGAGGCAAGTAGCTTTTCTACTCGGTCAAGTTTAGCTATTAGCATTGAATTTGAGTTTGCTCCTGCCATTTGAACAGTGGCAATCAATTGAGAATCGTTGAAAATCCATTCTCGGTTTCTGCCTCCCAAGCGTGAACCATCTCCAATAATTGCCATAGTCGGTTGGTCAATTCTACCACCAGTTGAAAAGCTAAGGATTGTTGATATTATCGGGTCTGTTATTGCCTTAACAGCCGCATTGATTGCAGTTGTTATTACAGGAATTGCAACAACATTTGCAGGGAAAGGCAAAGCTGATATATACTGCATTGTTCCTGGAGACAATACCAAATCCAATATAAATGCCGAAGCCTTTGCTTGCAACATACCTGCAAGTTGTGAAAAGAATTTTCTCCAACTGTCTGCTGCAGCTTCCGGGTCGCCTGCGAATAGATTACTCAAACTATCGGTAACTGTTGTTTGAAGCTCTGTTACAAGTAATCCAAGCGAATCACCACGTTCGGAAATCAATTTCTCTGTTTCAAGTAGTTTTTTGGAAAGTGCATCATATTCTTCTTGTTCCTTTTGACTATCAAAAATCGGTCTGCCAAATAAATCAAACTTGTTTGCCTTTTCTTCCAGTAGTTCAAGTTGCTTCTTTAAAGCATCTTTCTGAATACTCAAAGTTTCATTATCTTTACGCCTTTGCAATTCTAATTCAAGACCCTGCCTTTGAGAATCTGCTCGCAATTGCTTCCTTCGGAATTCTTCTTCTTTCTTCTCACGCTCTTTTCTACCGTTCTCCTCGATTTCTGCTTTCTTCTTCTCAAAGACTTCTGAACTAATTGAATTCATATCACGCCACTTTTCAAGTTCTGCAAGTTTAGCTTTCTCGGTGTCTTCAATCTTTTTTAGTTCGGAATCCTTATCTTCACTTAGACTTTTATCAGTTGCCCTATTATAGATTTCGTTGAACTTATTCAAAATTTCGGATTCTCTTTTAAATCTGTTCTCAATTTCAGAAAGCTTTTCATCTTCACTTCTCTTAATGGAATCTACCCTCGATTTATAGATTTTATCTTCAATATCTATTATCTTCTGTTGGGTGTCTAATTCATTCTGAATAAGCTCAAGGTTCTTCTCTTTTGCTTCTTTGATTTTCAATTCATACCTAATCCTAATTCTCTCAGTTTCTTGTACAGAATTTTCTCCAGACACTCTGCTTAATTCATTCTCCAAATCCTGATTCAATTTTACAATGACATCATTGTTGGTTTCGATTTCATTTCTTGTTATCGAAAGCTTATTTCTGTATTCATCAATGTAAGTCTCAAGTGCTGTTTCTTCCTTAATACCTATTGAAATCTCCCATTCAATTTTCTTTTTCTCAAGGTCGCTTAGTTTGTCTTTAAGAGCTATATCATCAGCTTTTAGCTTAACTTTTAGTTCAAGTATCTTAGATTGCTCTTCTTGAACCTTAATATTAAAATCCTGAATGATAGATTTAATCTCTGTTTTATCTGCTTCTTTCACTTTTGAATTGAAAATGATTTCGCCTTCATTTGTTACTTCGCTAATCAATTTCTTGGCTTTTAGTGCTTCAATCCAAGCTATTCTTTGGTTTTTAATTGTTTCCAATTGCTTTTGATTGATAAGAAGTTCATCATAAGAATCTGCTTTACGGTTTTCTTGAATCAAACTTTGTTTCTGGACATACTCATAATTCTTCTGATCAATCTCCAAATTCTTATTTTTCAGTTCTGATTCTTGTTTTGCCAATTCAAAAGCAGACTTACCTTCTTTAGTTTTAAGCCCTGCTCTAATTTGATTGGTTTCATCAATACGGTCGAGGTTCTTCTTTTCTTTTACATTTTCTTTTAAACTTTTCAGTTCTGAATTGTATTGCTCTTGTAATTCTTTCTGCTCTTCTTTGCTCAAAGCCTTATTTTTAAGCTGTTTCGACATTTCATTAATAGCACTTAGTTGCTTTTTAATATTATTATCTATCTCGGAAGTTGCCGCAGACCAAGCTTCTGCCAATTTATCAATAACCTTTACTTGCGAATCTCCAACTGTTTTGCTTTCTTTTTGAACATTTACAAGGTTCTTTGCTTCTTCAACACTGACGCCGAATGACTTTGCTATTTGCTCATATACTCTATTGACATCAATTCCACCTTGAATAGCTTTTCCTGCCCAATCAATAATGCCATCCTTTTGAGCATTCATCTTTTGTTGAATTGCATCGTAACTCTTTTCAAGTTCTTTAGTATCAAGACCCTTTGCTTTACTCTTATTGATTTCATCTTGAAGTTCTTTGAGTTTAGTCTGCCCGGATTTATAAGCATCTTCTTCTTTCATTAAGTTGCCAAGATATGCTTCTTGTTTAGATTGAAGTTCACTCGAATACCTTTGTTTCATCTTCTCCGATACTTCAAGAATCTTCTCGTTTTGAATGTCATATTGCTTAATCAGTTTGCCTTCTTTGTCTTGGATTACACCAATTTCTTTTACTGCTTCGGGTGCTGTTCGTTTAATTTGTTCAGCGATTGATGCTTTTTCAATGTCCGTCTTTGCTTTGGAGAACTTTTCAACTAATTTACCAATATTATCCTGCTCGTCAAGATCCTTTTGAATACTAATCATTTCAGTTACTACTTCTCCAAATTTAGTATCTTTAACCTTGTTCCGTAGTTCAATTAATTGCACATTGAATTGTTCTTCTACTTCGCTTGGCAGTTCAACCTTATCAAATTCAATCCCGATTTTTGAACCTTCGGCAAGTGTCTTTGACATCTCTTCGGTTTGGGATTTAAGCTCTTCCGTTACTTTTTGATACTTTGTTTTGATTTCAGAAATATCTTCTCCCTTCTTTGAACCTTCAACAATCTTATTGGCAAGCGTTTCTGCTTGTTCGGACAGATTTTGATATAAGTCTGCTTTTTCTTTCAATCCTTCTGTGAATGTATTCTGTTCTGATTTCAATTTACTTGAATAAGATTCTTCATTCGCCTTTGTGAATTCTTTTACTTTTTCAATATTCAAATCAATAGCTTGAACCACTTTTCCATTTTCATCAATAAGTTGCTTATAACCATTCACAGCACCGGGTACTTGCTTTGCAATTTCTTCAGCTATACTTTTCTTTTCGATTTCTGACTTGGCACTATCAAACTTCTTTACAAGTTCATCTATTTTTTTGTTTTTGTCGATTTCTTCTTTGATTGTCATTGCATTCTGAATAGCAAAGTCAAGTTTGGATTCTGCTATAGTGTTCTTTGCCTTATTCATTGCACCGGAAACTGCATTAGTAAGTCGGTTTGAAAGCACTTTTTCATATTCATCGTCTCCGCTTATCCAATTCACAGGATTAAGATAATACTTAGCATAGTCCATTAAGACAGAAAACAATTCAGGTATTGATTCAATAAAGCCCAACACAAAATCCTTAGCTATTCTAACTGAATATATCAACACTTGAACTCCTTTGGCTGTCATCTCAAAATATTTACCGATTAGCTTCAAAACTTCTCCAAAATTTTGAAATGCATTTGAAGATTCATTGGATACACCAACTAAGTCAAGAATGACATTGACTATTTCGGAAACAAATGATATAGCTATTTCTATCGGGGTAATAAGCATCTCAAAAACAAATTCGCCTATTTTGATTAAGTAATTGATAAATTCTTCTCCTGCATCAAGAAAAGAATCAATAACTGGTTGAGCTTTATTCCAAAGTTCTTTTGACGAATCGCCCCAACGTTCAAGTATTTGCTTGCCCTTTTCTGTTTTTGTCAGATACAAAGTAAGTCCAGCTACAGCCGCCCCAATTCCTAAAACCCAAGGATTTGCTATTGCCTGTCCCAACTTGGCTAAAATCCCGCCACTTTCTTGCATTTTCGAGCTTAAACCTTTTATTACTCCACCTGTGCTTTCTGCATTTTTAATTAAACTTGTGAATCCTGATGATATACCTGATATTTGTCCCTTGATTTTATCTAATGGGATGATTTGTCCAAGTCCTGCAAAAGAAGTTATCAATGGAGCTAACTGAGTAGAAGCTGACAGTACCGTTTGTCCTGTGCTACCAATTGTTTCCATTAAATTGTTAAAACCTGCTTGAATCGAGTTAAGCATAATTTTTGTTTTTACTCCAATTCCTTCAGAAGCCACTTTGAATGCTTCCTCTGTTGTGCCAATAGAATTTGCAACTGCAATGTAATCATCGGCAGCCATTTGAGCATTTTTACCAGATAATAACATCACTGCACCCGCAGCTTCAACAGATGAAAATATCTGTGTGGCTGACTTACCTGCATCTTCAATTGCACTTCCAATCTTTTTCATTGATTCTTGAAGTCCATCCTTCTTTAAAGAATCCAATGAAACACCCGCTTTCTGCATAATTGGAGCTAATGTAGCACCTGGTTTGGCAAGTTCTGTTAGTGCCGCTCTAATTTGAGTAGTCGCTTGGGCAGTTGGCGTTCCTTGTTTTGTCATTGTAGCAATTGCAGCTGCTACTTGTTTGAATTCTACTTCAAATGCGGCAGCTGTTGGTATCACGTTAGCAAGGGAGGCATTAAGTTCTGGAATTGTTGTTTTTCCAACATTTACCGCACCAAAGAAAATATCAGCTACTTCACTTGATCGTCCTGCTTCAATTCCATAAGCATTCATTACTGATGTTAGACCATTCACCGCATCTTGTGTAGATGTTAGTCCTGCTGTAGCAAGTTTTGAAGCGGTTTCAACAAATACCATACCTTCTGTAACATCTGCAAAGCCATCTTTTACTTTAATTGTTCCTGCGGAAATTGCATCATAAACACCTTGAGCGATTTCACCCGCAGAATCAGGAACGGTTGTTGATAGATTTGTGGCAGCAGAAGCAAATTCCTGAAAGTTTTTGACTCCTAATGTGCCTATGTTTCTAACTTGTTTGTCTAATTCTATAAAAGGTTCTTGAAATGAATTTAATGTTGATGTCAATTGTTCGATTCCTTGAACTGCCATCCCGAAGGTTGCCATTCTATCGCCAATGGTTTTGGTATTTTTTGATGTTGAATCTAACTGTATCAACTTTGCTTCGGCTTCGGAAATTTCTTTTTGAAGTTTATTATATGCCTCACTTCCTTCGTTTCCACTTGCTTTCAATGCTTGGAGTGCTAACTTTTGTTTTGCAACTAATTGTTCTGTTTCTTGGCGTGCTCTTTGGAAAGATTCGGCAAGTTTTTCAACTTCTTTGTCAAACTTAGTTGCATCCATTTCTTTAAGTGCCTTGTCAAGATTTTGGATGTTTTCGTCAAGGTTTCCTTGCTGCAATTCGTTTAGAGTTTTCTCGATTTCGGACAGGTCTGTTTTATCAATATCTGTGAGTATTGATTCTATATCACTAAGAGCTTTCTTTGCTTCTTCTGTGTCTAAATCAATTTCTAATGCTGAAAGAACTTTCTCCAAATCTTTAGCTCCTTCTTCTGTTTCCATAAGAAATTGAACTACTTGCTTAATACCATGCTTGAATTCAGTACTATCGAAATCCAAATCCGGACTTACCTTACTTAGAATAGTTTCAACTTCTTTTGCTAATCTCTCAACTTGGGATTTATCAGATTTTAGATTAACCAGAAAGTCAAGCACTACTTGAAAATTCTTTGCCACAAGCAAACCTATTGCAATATTTAAAAATTACAAAATAAAGCAATTGGCTCGAAAGATTACAAGTAATGAGTACAGGTATTGAATGTATGTATTAGGTGCAGGATAATGTAAATATGAGGTTATTTGTTTGACCAGTTCTCAAACCTTTTATTACATTCTGAAACAGGAAGTCTTTTATTCGTCTTCATTAATTCTTTAAGCTTAGTAAAAGCAGTATCTTTGGAGATTCTATTATACTCAATCAAAGTATCTAATATCCAAAGAATTCCGTGATATTCAATGCCTGACTGTTTTGCTTTATTCCTTAAAGCTTTATCTCCGGACAGAATAATTGCGTTGTGCTTTTGTGCCAATATAATAACCGAACAATCTGGTATAGACAAACCGGGTTGTTCTAAATTTATCTGAAATGCCTCCGTTAATTGCTCTGCATCTAATGATTCAATGGAAATTATTTTTTTTAATTTATATTCATTTATTATCAATTTAATAGTTTCAGTTTTTATTTCGCTATTGACAAAATCACTTGTGATGAAGTCAAAGTCAAGACCTAAACAACTCTCCAATAAATCCATTTCATAAAGGTCGAAAATAATATTTGCATCTTTTATGGCTACTTTCATTAGAATACTTCAAAACCTCGCCTAAATTCTTCAAGGTTCTGTTTCATAAGTTGAGAAGCTTTACTGAAAGTAATAATTTCCTCGCTTGCAGCTTTAAGAACTAATCTCTCAAATCTGCTACTTGATTCTTCTCCAACATATTTTCCAAAATTCGCTTCATTTCTTTGCTTTTCTTTATTAAGTCTAATAAAGAAACCTTTTAAAGTAGCTTCAGAAATAATATTTAGATTGAATAAGCGATATATAACTGCTTGAATTGAGATTCCAAAATATTCTTTAATTTCAATCAATTCCTGAATTGAAATATGACTTCGCTTGGCTCCAAGAAAATTCTTCAATGATGCTTCAGGTAAGAGAAATGCACCAGCAAAGTTATGACATAATTTCTCAATGGATTTATCGTTTAAATTTTCGTGAAATGACAGTAGTAAGTGTGCTAACTCGTGAATCACAGTAAATCTCTTTCTTACTATGTCAATATTTTGATTTACAACTATAACTGGAAAATTCTCAACCCAAGTAGCAAGACCGTCAAAGCTCTGATCTGCGTCAATCTCAACTATCTTCACACCCTTATCTTCAAGCATTTCAATAATGTTTGAGACCGGATTCATTCCAATTTCCCAATTTTTTCTTAATTCTTGGCTTGCAGTCTCTATGTCCTCTATTGAATTAATTACTATCTTTTCTAATGGATTAGTGAATTCGTATCTTACATTTAATATTCTTTCAATTTCAATATAGCGTTCAAGGTAATCAATAACAAATTCTTTTATTTGTTGAATATCTTTTTTTCCAAGTTTAGATTTCTTTCTAAACTCAATATTTCCTAATTTGATATTTGAATCTCTGAAAAAATAATCAATCGGAACTTGTAAAGCTTCCGACAATGCAATAATAATTGAACTATCAGGTTTTCTTTCGCCCTTTTCATACAAATTAAGAGCTTGAGCTGATAAATCAATAGACATCTTTTCAGCAAGTTTTCTTAATGATAAGCCAGAAAGCAACCTTGCTGATTTTAACTTCTTTGCAAAAACATTTTCCATACAATTCTCCATTTCAATGTTGACAAAAATACTAAAATTTTTTCTTACTGTCAACAAAAATGTTTACAAACATTCAAAATAATTAACGTTTTGTCAACACTTTTGTTTTAAGTAATAGAGAATTCGGATGCTCAAAGTAGTATTAAATAAGCAGATCATTAACTAAAGCCAAAATTCTTATAATTTGGCTAACGTTAATATACGCTATCTTGTATTAATCATAATTTCAAGAGTTTTGATTGCATCTGACAGTAAAGATTGGCGAACTGTTGGGTACTTGGTAATGTCATTATTTGCAAGAACAGGTACATACCAAATATTTACCAGTGCTATTCCTAACCTTTTGCTAAGTTCACCCACTTTATAGCAGTTTTCAATTTTCTCTTGTTCTTCGATTAAGCGTCTTGATTCAAGTTCCCTTGCATAGTCTTCTGCAAAATCGGTAATAACATTTCTATTCCGCTGCGCTTCTTTTCGCCTTGCAAGTTCGCCAAGATAAGAGGTTTCTTCCCGATACCTGAAAAAAAATCCGTTGCACACTCCCTCAAATCATTCAAGTATGAAATAGGTAGGTTCTTTATAAATGCCTCGACTTCCGATTCCGCTTTGTCTTTATTAAATGGTTGGAGAATATCATTTTTGACTTCACGCAAGAGATAGCTTAAAACAATAGAAAGCCATTCTGCTCCTCTTGATTTGATTACCTGCCTAAAGTTTTCAGGTTCGTTCTGGAGTTGATTATATTTGAATTCGCCTGCTTCACGGGCAAGTTCTGCTTGCTCAACAGTCAAGATATTAAAGTCATATTTATATGTTTTATCTTTGTGAATAAACACTTTAGATTCAATTGGATTGTGTTGTTCTTCTAACATTTTAATTGTTCCTTTTAAAATACTATTTCTGAAAGTCTTTTTACAAAACCAAAAAGTCTCAACACAACTCTTGGTCTATATTCAACTGATTCTATTTCAATTGAATGATTCATTGAAAAACTCGATATACTCATACGTGTTCCGTAAGTTGAATTGATTGCTCTTGGTGGTGTGTAACCGTTTTCAGTCCAACCCCTCGATGTTCCAAGGATTAAACTTATTGAATATCTACCTTTTAAAACTTCTTCAAGAATAAAATCAAGGTTATTGTCATAAAGTTTGTTGTAAGGTATGTATAAAGTCGCTTCAAATTTATATCCAAGCCGTTTAATAGTTCCTAAGTGGGTGTTTCGAGTGATAGGAGAAAGTCGAAAACTTGATTCTGCTTCAAGATTATGAATAATTATGTTGGCATCATAAGGATCGCCCCATTCTACTTGGGAAAAGAATTGAATACCTCGAATAGGCATTAATGCTACTTCTCCTGCAAAGTTTTGAAGTATAATCTCTATCATAATGGATTCACATATGATAAATTCAATGCAACTTCCGGTAAATCTCGTATTTCGTCTATGTAACTAATTGGAAACCTTCCAGTTTCAGTCATAACTTGCACATAATTACCCCAGATTGAATCTTTTTGAATTGCAATGTATTTAAACCTGCCAATCCAAAAACTTTGTAAGAAATCAAGAATCTCACTATGATATATTTCATCGGCACTAATAATAACTTCAATGTCTTTGTGGCAATAAAGAATATGGTTGAATTTCCTGCCATTTAGTAAAATCCCTGATTCTTCAGTCTTGTTTACTAACAAGTCAGTACATTTGACTGTTTCAAATAACTCTTGATTGGGTGCATTTTCATCAAAAGCTAATGAAGTCAGTCTTTCATCACCATATCTTAGTGCTATTTCTTTCACGGCTCTTGGAGTACTCCTGATTCATATGGAAATTCAACGATTTCAAGTATAAAGCTGTTTTGAGAATCAATCGTACCTAAGGAAATAACCATATCTTCTGAATAATTAGGAATATTCAAAATATTCTCCAATATGTTTAAACCAATTGAGTTTGTTCGTGCATAAACTTGCTTTCCAATGTTAGTAAATGCATAGCTATCACTAACCACTCTGCCAGAAATCTGAACCAGAATATTGTCATTTCCCAAACCTGATTCTTTAGCGATCCCGATGGTTTTATTATGATAGATACTCCTACTTTTTGATTTTGCTATACGTCCACTGGGAAGCAACATCACAGCATCTCCAGACAGTATTTCTTCATCATCTTCAATTTCATAGTTTTGAACTAAAGTTGATTCTTCTGAAATAAATCCGCTATTAAGCATAGACATCATAAACAAAGGTAGCAAACCTTCATTGCCTTCCCACCAACCATAAGCAAACCTCTCTAATGAATGTAATTTTAACTTAGTTTCAGGTTTTTGAAGATTAATTTCAATTCCGACAACGACAAAGTCCCTTTGAACATCTTCTTCGAGCCAAACACCATTATCAAATCTTTTGACCGTTTCAGCAATCTTGACTTTAGAGCCAAGTTTGATATTTTTCCAAGAAGAGTTAGAGCCGTCTTGGTATTTTGAAAAAGCATTCCAATATGGAACAGTCAATGAATATTCAGTTTCGTAATATTGTTTATCTCTTGCAAGAATATAGTTTACATATTTAGATAGCGAATCAAAATCTAAAGCTGTACCATTGATATTAGCAAAAATCTTTGCCGCTGGTCTCCAAACATCAACAAGCCCAATTCTTTGTATTTGAGTTGGTTCAATAGGTTTTGTCTTAACATATATACCAGTATGAATTCTCTCAATTGAACTGCTACTACCTTTGCCGGGAGCATTAGCAATTGATTGGAGAATAGTTGTTTCCCAATTACTGTTGTTACGAGTAACGTTTAAGGGGACATGATAATAGAAATGACCACCGTAATCATTGACAGCACACAAAACAGCTCTTGTTATTGAAGTAGTTAATAGCAGTCTTTCGGATTCAATGCCTTTCTTTTCTTTGTCGTACTTTCTTTGTTTATCGAAATCTTGAAACTTCTTCGATGCTTCAGGTTCGTTAGTGTTGGGTTTATTACTTACATCATCAAACTCATCTACAGCAAAATTATTAGCAAGACCGTAAAATTCATTAGATTCTTTAGTAATAATAGAACTTGTATCGAAACTTGCCTCACTTGTTCCTATGATATATGTATAATCATTATCAACTAATCCTTTCCGAGATTTGAACTCAAGATTTAATGATGTGCCTGATGTATAGCTTATAAATAAGTAACATCCAAAACTTCTTGCTATTTCAAATAGTAAATCGGAAATATTATCAATGCTTCTGAATGAATAAGCTAATTCACTTGAGATTTGGTTCTTCTGCCAATCTTGCTGCCCGGAATTGCCTAAAGTAGGATCAATCATTTTTCTATGGATGAATGGAGAAGACCAATTGTCAGCACCGCTATGATTGGAGAGTTTAAGTTCAATTCTTATGCTTTGTTCTGCTTTGATTTCCTTAACCTCATCGCTATATTCTTTAACCAAAGCATATGAAACAGGACTTGTTTGAAATCCTAAGGAACTTTCAAGCAAATTCAACTGTAATGCAGTATTCGTAAGTTCAGAAATAATTGATGATGCTTTGAGCAAATATTCTTTAATTACTTGATATAAATTACCAAGTGGGCACAAGTACACTAAATTACTTGATACGTTATCAATCGAATAAGAAAGTCTATATTGGAAAATACTTTTCATTGACGCCCAATTTTCATTTTCAAACCTTTGATAAACATTATCTATTGGCGTCCCTTCCAAGTTCTCTATCTTTCCAGTTAGCTTTACTTGGTCAAGCACAGAAATATCAAAACTATAAGCAGAAAACTTATATTCTCTTTTGGGATTTACAAAAAAGTCGTATTCTTCTCCTATCCAAAGCTTATCAGTCCCGGACACTTTACTGCTAATTTTACCCAGGAAAAGCATATTTTCTAGAGTTGCAACTTCTCCAAAGAATATCCCACAATATCTGTTTACTTTGATATTTGTAGCATCGAGAACAAAGTAAAGTGCTTTTTCATCACTTTCATTTTGGCATGCAAGATGATTAATTGAAAAAGGTAGTTCGTCAATTGCGTAACTACCTTCTTCAGTATTCAAATCCTTTTTAACTGATTCAAGCATAAAAATATCTGTTTCTATTCCATTATCTTGAAATAGCTCTGTATATGAATCTGAAACAGCAAATACAACAGCTTGCTGTCCGAATAAATATTCTGTAAAGCGATATTTCTGCCAAAATCTCATAATCTAACTATAAGTAATATTCGTAATGACAACAACATCTCCTGTCAATAGTCTTTCTGCATCTGTTGAGAGAAGGTCAGGCGGTTTGATACCTTCTATATCCTTACCTGTTCCACCAAGTTTCCACGTAATAGCTGTAAATAGGCTTACTGCTGTCAAGTCTGTAGCTTCAAGTCCAGAGTTCTTATAAGATACAAAAGTAATAGTTATGGAAGCAGGACTGTTGTTAAGTTGCTGTTCCAAGTCATTATTTACTTTGCCAATCATATGAATGAATCCATCTGGCTTACGTAGAGTTGCATCGGTTCTTGCTTTGTGTGAATATCCTGTACCAATTGTGATTAAGAATTTGGCATCCATATTGTCTTTTAATTGCTTAATGAATGCAGTCCAAGAGTTTGATTCAATTGGAGCTTCATTAATCACTAATGTAATTTCTCCTTTGTTAGAGGCATCGCTTGAAGCATCGGCAGGTGTGATGTCGCTTTCATCTTCACCAGAGAGAATAAGATTAGTTTTTGGAAATCTCCAAATTGCACCGTCAGCTCTGTTAATGTCTATGTTCTCAGAACCCTGAGAACTTGAACCTGGTTTCAGAATCTTGTAAGTGGACGATTGCAAGTTGTTAAACTTCCATAGTTCAGACAAATCTTCGTTCTCAATTTTGTGAATCCAAGCGAATGGAGAACCTGTTAGTATGATTTTTTTATCAGTTGATGTTGGCATTTTGACCTCCTAAATCATTATTAATTATAATTTCATCTTCAATGTTTGGAACAGTTTTAATTTCATTAAGTAATGAAATCACATCTTTGAATGGTTTATCTGCTATTAAGCTGATAATTTTATTGATGGTTTGTTCTGTTATGATATACTGCATTTTTTTTACCTTTATATAAAATTCTTATTGTCCGCCTTGTTGTACTTCTTTACAATTTAATCCTTCAATCGTGCCTAAATACTTCACGTGAATATAGCCACCGAGAATTTGTCTAAATGATCCGTTGGGCAAAGTAACTCTATAACTTACCGCTCTTGAACCACAAATATTAGATTGTGCAAAAATAATTGCAGAACCCTGTAATGAAAAATTGAACCATTTAACATCTTCGTGAGTTGCTGTAACTGAAATCACACCACTTTTATCTACCAATCTCCAATTGTCCATCGGAGCCATTAATTCCAAAGTCTGTGAACTGACACAAGAAGCAGTATTTATTCTATTTGATTCATATTCTTTAAATTCAACAAATACCATAACTTCATAGAAACCATCAAAGGGTAATCCCTCTCCAATTGGACTAGGAGCATAGCCAGTAAATTGGCTTAAAGGAACAACACCTGTACTTAGAATGTCATATCTATTGAACCAACTTGTTTTAGGGCATTTGACAACATTCATTCTAATCCAAAATCTCTCGAAATTTTGAATAGGATAAACAGTATGTCCATTACCAAATTCTTCATCTGAAAATGAGCAACCAACGTAAAAACTACCGGTATTCAAATAAATGAATTCTTCATCAAAATAAATTGTTTCTCCAGATTGCCAATTATACCTTACCGATTTAACTATAGTCCACGCAGAATTTTCATCTTGTCGAATCAAAAACTGACAATAAAGAGGAACTCCGTGAAAGTCAAGACCTTCGTCATTGTCCATTGGTTCAACGCTCCATTCACCTTGTAAATGAACTTGGAAATATGAACAATCATCTCCGTTTGTTAATAAGCCATTTGGTACACCACCAAGCTGAAGTTTGTCTCCACCTACAACCGAAATCAGTTCGTAATAAATTTCTTGCTTACAACATTGTGATTGACTTGATGATTGTTGTGCAGTATTCATCTTTCTTTCTAAGCTTACCAATATCCAAACATCTGAGGTTGGACTATAGGAAAACTCTGCTTTAATTAATTCCGTTAAATCAGTGTCTGTTCTTGTGTCAATACGTTTATGATTAGTAGGAACAGTATTTATAGATAAATTCTTAATATTGAACCAAGAGCCATCCTTTGCCGTATATACAAACCTTCTACCTCTTATAGTTTGCCAATCATTAATTATTCTTGTTGTTCCAATAAAATGTAGTGTTCCTATAGTTCTTGCGACATTATCATCGTATCCTTCAGATATATTAATATTCCAAGGATTAGTATTACTTCCGTCCAGATAATAACTTGTCGCATTGAATGCCGTAATTTCATCTCTTGGATTATTGCTGTCAAGGGCATCATTATCCTCGTAAGACCAGGGCAAACTGTCCCAAGTTATCCATTGCAAACCGTTCCAAACCCATATTCTACTTGCATAATACACTGCATAACCACGATGATTTGAATTAAGTCCAGTAGGTAAAGAAATCACATTCTCCAACCTTCCTTTCAAAATTTCGGAAAAATTCATATCAAAATCATCAAGTACCGGAGTAGCAGACATCTTGTTATCCTAAAATTACTACATTATAAACCTTTGCAGTTGCAGGAGCAACTTTGAAAGATATTTTCGTTGTATTTGTATCAAATCTTTCGATCAATGGGAAAACAGTATATCCTGTTGTGTTTTCATATACATCTATCAGTATGTCTTTTGTTCCAAGATTATGAATAACTGAAAACGTAGTAGTGGAATTATCTCCAGTGATAGAAGCAGTAACTTTCTTGTTCTTATATGCACTATTAATAACTAATTGATTACCAGTAATAACAAGGGTAGAATTGTCAACATTTACTTTTAATCCACTTGCAGACTTGCTTATTCCGCCATTTGAATCGAGTTTGGCTTGCAGAATATCAGAAACTATTTCAATAGATTGATTATCAACATTAACATCAACTTGATTCCCTGTCTTTGATAAACCATTTCCAGCAACTAATTCTGCAACTCCATTGAATTGAGTCCAACTAATTGCAGTAGTGCCTAATGTACCGCCACTATCAACATTACAAATCCAAGCGGTATCTGCATTAACAGTACCCTGTTCTACAAATACTGCTGCACTTACAACTTCTGCCCAAGTATCAATATCGCTAGCTCTTGACCAAGAAGTTGAAGCAACAACGTAGATACCGTTTTGAGATGCGGTTGTTTGGTTTTTGACAAGAACTCTATTACCAACAGCAAGAGCAATGCCGTCTATAGTTTGAGTTCCCGACAAAGTAATATTTGCTGTTGTTGCAACTCTTACGCTGTTCTTCCAGGATAAACCGGAAACAGCATTATCTACATAGTTCTTCGTAGCAGCATCTTGTGGACTTGTAGGGTCTGCAAGGTTTGTAATCTTTTGACTATTCAGATTCAAAGACGTTGTTGGAACAGCCATTTGGTCAAGTCTGTTTGTTCTAACGGCAGTATGGAAATCAGTTATATTGCTCGATGTGTGGGTGTGTGAAGGCAAATCTCCTGAGCTTAAATTTGTTGCTGATGTTATCCTACCTTTCACATCTACAGTTACTTTTGTATAAGTACCTGCAGATACTCCTGTGTTTGTTAATTGGAGACCATTAGCTACTATTTCAATCCCACCACCCGAAACAATTCTGACATCCGCTTTTATTTGATTGTTGGTGTCATCATAAGTAAAATCAATTGAATTAGTATCAATTAATGCACCCCCAACGGCATCTTGAGAAGCTTCAACGAAATCTGAAATAGTTGATGAAGTTTGTGTGCCAGTATGATTACTTCTATTCAGGTAGTAAGCACCATTTTGGTTATTCAATAAATCGGAATTATCAGCAACATCTACTTTACCGTTATTGTTAGTATCATAGACAGATTTTTCCATATCAGGATAAACCCAAGATGTAGCTGTTCTGTAACCTAATTTTCCATTGCCTTTAACTGTATCAGTTTTTGCAGTATTATGAATTATCTGCCCGGCTAATGGAGAAGCTGGCTCAGAAGCAAGATTTTGAACTACTGCCTGTCTTATTTCATTCTTATCAAGGTCTAAATAACCAGTACCGTTAAGTAAAGTCAGTACGCCTGATAAATCTATATCGTTTAAAAAAGGTATCGGCATTTGATTCTCCTAATTACAATATGCTTTTCCTGAAAATGGATACTTAAATAAAATTCTAAGTTCGTTATCATCAATATGTTCAACATTGCCATAAACAACTGTTCCCGAACTGTCAACCGTTGAAACTGATGGATTCTTTCTTAGATTATGAATTACGTGCCAAACATTACTCGCAGAACTCTGTTCGTGAATATAGTGTTTATCTGCTATACCTGTATCAAGTTCATTTAACTTGATTTTACCTAGTATGTTATACCTAATTTCACCATCAATAATTTCTGCTTTCTGAATCCACATAAGAAACCTCAATCTTTACCGAAGGATTTACCTATGACATAACCTACGATTGTGCCTCCCAATGTGAACGCTGGTGCTTCCCACCAAGGTCTTTCTTTTATGATCTCTTTAGTGATATAAATCGTATGAACCATTGTGCTATCAGGTTTCTTTCTAATCCAAAGATCGAAACTGTTTTCTGGAAAATCAAATTTTGCATATACAGTATCTCGTTTAATAATGGTATCAATAATAGCAGTGAAAGGTTTCGTTTCAATAATAGTATCACGCTTAAAAACGAGCTTTGTCCTTGCTTTTTCAATCGTTATCGGTTCAGCTTGTTTAACTATTATGACAGTATCTCTTTTAGTAATTACACTTGTTAATTCATTGCAATGCTTTGAACTTCTTCCCAAGTAAAAACACAAAAGCAAAGATATTGCTAATAGAACTATCCCTGTTAATAAATGATACTTTTCTTTCATACTGTTTTAAATCCTATGAAACCTCTAACCACCATTCTACCTAAAAAGTGATGAATGTTTCGTTTTCTTAAATAAACACCTCCACCGTCATCTTGAGAACCTTTATCACCGGAACTTGTATTGAAACCCACAGTAACAACCCAACCCGCTTTTTTTACTTCAATAATTCGTTCAACGTGTCCACGCCATTCGTTAAGTCTTCTCCAAAACATCAAATCATCTATGATTGGATATGGGTTGGATTTCTGACCAATTTTCATAGCTTCGTTAAACATAGTTACAGTAGATCCTGTTCTATAAATTGGAATTGATTTTTTTGGCATTCCCAAATCCGTTGCAGATGAATAGAAGCACCAATACTGTCCAGCTGCACAGTAAGGATTACCTTTTGCTAATCCTACGCTTCGTAGGTATGATTCAACTTTTCTTCCGTCGTTCCTGCCAGTTTTCTCTTTGACACCTACTTGGGCAAGCAAACTATCTCGAGAAAGTAATAACAGCTTTCCCTCACAAGGTATTAAATATCTTTGAAGAGAAAAAGTCTCAACTGAGGCGACCAAAAGAAGTAATATCGTTATAATAACAAAGCTTTTCATATTAAATCCTTAATTAGAAAACTGAGCGATATATACACCTAAAACAACAAGACCGACCAATATATGCACTCCCAAGAATATATAACCCAATACAACCATTATAGAATGTCTTTCAACACTATTAAGCTCTTTATCATCACCTTCCATAATTAGCTTTGTAAAAGGTATTTTGGTGTAAGTAAATAGAGCTATTCCCGACAAGGATAATGCCATCGCTTCAAGTGTTGCTATAAAAAGAAAAGTTTGTATTTCGGCTGTTCCTGGACGTAAGAAGAAAACTGCAACTATTCCGATGAAAAGCCAAACTGCATTTCTAAGTATAAAATCAATGACTGATTTAATTTTAGTGTCCATCTTTAACTCCTGTGATTTGATGTTAAATGATTATGAAATTGTTTATTTAAGTCATTCAGTAATTTTTTGATGTCTTCAAGTTCTTTCCGAATTGAGTCATCATATAAATCAACTCTCTGTTCGAGTAGCTTAACTCTTTTTTCGAGATTGTTAAACTTCTCGATTTCGGCTAACTTACTTGAAAATACTTCTTCGTTTGCCTTTCTGTTATCTCTTTTCAGCATAAAATAGAAAGTAATCAATCCAACTATTAAAAGTCCGAATTGTATAGCATTGTTAATCAATCCATTTGCAAAGTCCATAGTTATTCTCCAATAAAATAAACTGTTGGAAGCATAAATCTTATTTCGTAGTGCCATTTGTCTTCTTCAACAAACAAAAACTTTTCTGAAATAGGATATAGTTTCATATTTTCAATAAATAGATCATTCGTTAGCGACTGTCTCACTCTGTCCAGAGTTTCATAAGCTCCAAGATGGGAACGTAGGTTTCTAACGATTACGATAACATCAAATTCAAGCATCCTTGCTTGTTGCTCAATTCTTGGATTAGTATAGTTAGAACCTTCATAACTCACAAGTACTGCACCTTTTGGGTGTAATAACTCGTAATCCTTGACGTTATCAGGAAATGGCTCTACTGCTAAGTCTTGAATGTCAATTTTTAGCTTATCAACAATAGCAGATTCAATTTCTGTTATCATCATCAGTAATTCTCCAACTTTGTTTTATCAAAAACAGGTTTTCTTTCTGAAACTAAAAAGAATCCTGGTCTTGATTCTGCTGTGCCTTCGTTCAATGTAATCATCCCTTTCTGAATCTTTTCGAGTGTTGCAATTCCATCTTTGTAAAAGTTTTGTATATTGTCGAATACTTTCCCTCTTCGTTTGTAAAGCTCGTATTTCACAATGTCAATGCAAATCTTTTTGAGTATTGAGTGTTCATTTATAATTGGCAATTCATATCTGCCTCTAAGATAACCGTCAATTATCTGTGTAACGTCCGAAATGTATTTACTTACAATTTCATCATTTACAACATTTGGCTCTTCATCGTTGCTTAATTGAGCAACAACTTTTTCAGTTAAATCATCAACTATATCTTGAACTGTGCAATACATTACAATACCGTTGCCGAAATGATAGCGTTAGGTTCGTGAATTGTCGGTAAACTCTTTTGCTCCACTTTCCAATCCAAAGCAGTCTTATCTTCGTTTGTATTAGTTTCTACTAAAAATTCATCAGTGAAAACTCTTGTGTTTCCATTGTCAATACGATAAATAGGCCCAAAATGAACTCTAAATCCATTTGATTGACTTGCAATCATAATAGCTTTTTTAGGATTAATCATATCTGCTGTTGTATTATCGGGTTTAGTGTATTGCTGGTTGTATTCATATATGTCAATACCCATTATCCTTCCGATGAAAAGACCTGATCGTGTTGGACTTTGGTTTAGGTCAATTACACCAACTTTATTGTTATTGGTATCGAGTTCTTTCTTTACTGAATCATTTGATAAAAACGCATCAGCTGCCTCACTGCCCAAAATCAAAAGATCGGCATTAAAGCCACATCGTTTCATAATATCACGTTTCCAAGCTCTTAAATTAACCAATGGTTTGGAATTAGCATCACTCCATTTTGAAGTTGAAGTCAGTGAATGAAGATGAACGTTATTTTCAAACTCAAAATCGGCTACGAAATCAATATTATCTTGGGAAACTGTTAGTTTGCCTGTTGAAAGTGCTTCACAAGCCATTTGTTCACGACGTCGAATTATTCTGTTTTTGAGTTCTTCAAGCTCTTGGAGAATCATTTGGTTCGGAATTCTGGTTCTCTCTTCAGCATTTGCAACATATAAATTCCCAATTGACCTATAATTTGCTAATTCAAAAGCGGTAAACACTTTTTTCTCAAAGGTTCTCGGTAAAGTCAAAGTCCTAACTGATTTAGACAATTTCTTTATTAATTGTGCACCTTCGTGTTGGTTTACAAATTGAGCTAATTTGTCAGATCCAATTGTAATTTCTATATCAATTTTATCTGCAGCGTGAAACTGTTTTGTTTTAAACAAAGTATTTAAAACAAAAGGTTCAATAACTTTTGCACGATTAATTGCATTAGTCAAACTTCTTGCTTCAAACATATCAATTAAAGCACTCATTATTTGTCCTCCTTAATCACTATGGAGCCATTGTTATAAACGTCCGGAATAATTTCGTGTCCGGCACTAAGACCTGATTTTAGAAATTCTCCGTGAAAATACATAAACCCTTTGCCATCAGCGATTGTAGCATCAACATCGCAACCTAATATACCGCATATAACTTCAGAGCCATCTGTTGAACCTTCATCCCAAAGGGTATATTTTCCGTTGTTAGGATTCGCTTCTGCATTGATCTGTCCAAGACAAGCACCTCGTTTAAGGTTTTGACCAGACAGGATGATTATTTCACTTACTTCCATAGTAGGATGTAAGCCCGCAAAAATATCGTTATTCGGCTCAATGTCTACAAGATTTGTAATTCCAAGATTAATACTCATTTCTTATCTCCCTTGATAGTATTCTTCAATAAACTTATTTTGACCTTCGAGGTCATTTGAATCACTATAAGCATTTTGCTTAGCGATTTCATTGAACTCAATTTGCATCGGGAAAGATTCAATAAGTCTTTTTATCAAATCTTCTCCAGACATCTTAACGATGTTCCCATTCTCCGAAAACTCAAATCCTTTGTTATCTTGGATTGCTTCAAAAGCAAGTTTAACGATTGGTTTTTGTGCCGGAACTAAACGACCTAATTGAGATTTGAAGTAATCGTTGAACTTCATATCTCGGTTATCTTTTTCGAGAAGTTCAAGTTTCCTTTGCATTTCTTGAAACTCTTTACTTTGCTTAACGTCTGGCTCACTTGCTTCTAAGGCAGTCTTTGATTCGGTTTTCGATTCAGAATCATTGAGATATTTGTTCTTAATCCTCTCAAGTTCTTCTGCGGTCTGATTAGCAATTTCTTCGTTGAATGTAGAACGAAGCCACCCCAACAATTCCTGAAATAGCTTTGAATATTTATCGGGCATATTGCCTCCTTGAAAATTGATTGATTTTTGATTGGGTGAAAAAGGTTTTTCCTGTCCTTCAAAATTGCTAAATTTTGAGGGAGAAGAATATTTATTCTTTTCTTTAATTTCCTTTAATTTAATTTGTTGGATTTTGTTACCACTTTGCTCAACATCTGTTGAACAAGTGTTGAACATCTGTTCCTTTGTGTTCAAATTTCGCTGGTTGTTTGTTCCAGCATTCTTGTCATTCTGTTTCGTTTCTGTTGTAATTGTGTTGCCTTTTAGTTCTCCAAAGCAGATAAATGATTCACTTCCATTAAATTCACTGTCTTTCAAACCTTTTACTGCTGGTGGAATTGCACCAAGAAAACCAATATGTCTTAGCATCATATCAGGATAAAGAGCAATAGATACTTTTTTGTATCTGCCTTCTTTGATAAGTTGCTCGAATTCAGGGTCAATCTGTGTAAACTTTGCAAGTAATGTTTCACCATCTTTCTTGAGAGATTCAACCCAAGCGTATGCTGGCGAATTGTTCACAGGATGCCCGATTACAACTGGTGCTTCATGCTTATCGTCAGGCATTTGATTGTTATACTTTGATATGATTGCATCTATATCTTCGGAACTCCATTCACGCTCGTTTCCGTTTGCATCTGTATGCTTTCCTGCTTTGAATACTTCTTTCCACATAATACTTGATTTCAAAAATTTTACACTACAACAACCGCAAAACTATTTAAATTCTTTGCAAGCCAAAAAGCACTCGGTGTATGTAAAGAATACTTGTAACGAGTACAAGTAAATTTGCAAGTATTGAGTGTGGGTACTCGGTGCATTTACCGTTGCAGAATAATTCCGTTGTTTTGTGATGTTGAATTTTGACTTTTTTCAAAATTTGATACAGATTTAATGCTGAAATAGAACTTTTACATAACTTTTTTAGGATTGAAATGAAATGAGCAAAGAAACACCAAAACTCATTTACAACAGATTGAGCAAGGTTTATGATGAATGTTATAACGAACCTATTCACGCAATCGAAAACGACTTTGTTTTCAAATACTTACTTGATAACGGTTTTCTTGAAGGTAAGGTTCTTGATGTAGGTAGCGGTACAGGCATAGTATTGGAGAATATTGATTTATCACCTGAAAACTATTTCGGATTAGACATCTCCGAAAGTATGCTTGATATTAGTAAGAGTAAGTTTCCTAAACATTTTTTCTTCAAGGGTAATATGTCAAATATGCCTTTTGAAGATAATAGTTTTGATTCGGTTATCTCGCTTTTCGGTAGCTTTTCTTATTCACTTAACCACTCAAAGACAGTTCAAGAAATTGAAAGAGTACTAAAGCCAAACGGTAAGTTTTTTGTAATGATCTATGGACGTAAATATTCTTCAAGAGAAAGTTATATCTTAAACAAATTCCATATTACTTCACCAGCAACATTCTTTAACCATAAAGAAATTAAATCCATATTTTCACGATTTAACAAAAAGAAGATCTTTGGCATTACTTGGTTTAGTGACTCCTTATCAAAATATATAAGTCCAAGATTTATTAAGTTCATCTTTAATCTTGAGCACAAATTGTTTTCTTATTTATTTCCAGATAGGTTTTATTTCTTCATTATTGAAGGAAAGAAAAATGAAAAAAGATAACATTATATTTTTTCCCCTAAGAAAAAACTCCGCCCAGAGGGCGGAGAATGAATTATTACAAATTCATAAGCAGTTTACTCAGACTTTTCGCATAATGCTTAAAGTCTACTTTTATGGAAAATTTGAATTTTCCATAAATAACCTTAAACTTAATCATTTGACTATATTTATTTTTCATCAGTGCCACATGGGTTCACTGATCACTCACACATTGTATGAGCAATTTAAGAGACGATTTTTTGGAATAAATATTTATAAAGGAAATTATGCCAAGACATTATAACATAGAAAACGTATTTGACGCAGCACTTGACAGAATGATAAAACTATATGAGGATGGACATAGAGTAATCGTTTCATTTTCAGCAGGAAAGGATTCAGGTATCTGTCTTGAGCTTTGCATCATAGCAGCTACTATGACTGGAAGGCTTCCAGTAGAAGTCATTATGCGTGATGAAGAAATTATGTACCCTGGTACTTTTGAGTATGCAGAAAGAGTTGCTATGCGTCCAGAAGTTAAATTTTATTGGATTTATGCCAATCAACCAGTTGTCAATATCTTTAATCGTCAAAATCCTTATTTCTGGGTTTTTGACTCTGCACTTCCAGAAGATAAGTGGGTACGTACTCCACCAGACTTTGCTAAAAAAATTCATGAGCAGAATATACAAGGTCTTATTAGCGAAGAAAAGTTTCCACCTGCAAAGGGTAAAAATCTTTATGCTGTCTTGGGTTTACGAACTGATGAATCAATGTTACGTAAAATGGGTTTAATGTCAAGTAAGGGTTATCTAACTAAAGGAAAAAATAGTTACGGAACTTACTATGCAAGACCTATTTATGACTGGTCAGACGGAGATGTATGGAAAGCTGTCAAAGACAATAATTGGGATTATAACAAAGCTTATGACACAATGCATAGGTTAGGAATCAGTAGGCACAAACTTCGCATTGCTCCTCCTACTTTATCACCAGCTGCAATTGACGGATTAATGGTTGCTTCTAAGGCTTGGCCTCAATGGTTTGACAAGGTTTGCGAGAGGTTGCCCGGAGTGAGAACTGCGGCTATGTTTGGTCGTAGGTCAGTCGAGCCAATAAGAAAGCTTGGAGAAACTTGGAAAGAATGTTTTTACAGAACTTGTATAAGTGAAGCACCTGATTGGATTGCACAGCGTTCTCAAAAAGTTGTCAATTATGTAATTCGTAATCATTCACGGCATTCAACAGAAGAATTTCCTGAAGTAACTAAATGTCCAAAATGCCAGATGCTTTCATCTTGGAGAAACCTATCCAAAATTATGTATATGGGAGAACCTTTCTCAATGAAAGTTAAAGTTGATGTGCTTCCTTATGTAGAACCTGAATTTTTCCGAGAAGGAGCTGGAACTTGGGGAGGAAAGCCCACTTGGTAAAAAATATTTTTATATTACAATGTTTGATAATGTGTAACGTCTTGATATGTATGAATTTAAACAGTTTCATAGAATTTATTCAAAGCCAGAATTGGATTTTTGCCAAAACCTATTCTGAAAAAGCTCCACACGAGTATTGCTTAAAAAAGAACTCTCAAAGCATTGATGAGTTTAATGATGCAGTAATGTTTATCAGAAACAATGGAGTTAAAGAGTTTTTCTATAAGAAAGCATTCATATATTTCTATCATGACGGTTACAAATACTGGACAATGGGCGCTCCGGTACATCAAACAATTTTGATTAACCGAACAAATGATTTTAAGAAATATGAATGACTTGATTTATGAAAACTTTTGAAGATGGGAAGTGGCTTTACGGCGACTCCTGGGAAAAATTTCCCATTGAAGATGGTCAAGTATGGCGTGTTGGAAAAAACACTCTGGCGGTCAAGGATTTGACTGAATTGAACTCTTTAGAGTTCTTTGGTCAGAATGCTTTTGATATGTCGTACATTGATCCACCCTGGAACACGGGTAACATTAATTCTTTCTATACTAAAGCAGGGTTTCAAGATAAAAAGGAATTTAACTCTTTTATTGAGAAACTAATGCTATTAGTCAAAACCTATTCTCCAAAAATCAATTATGTTGAAATGGGAAGTCAGAATCTTGACTATGTCAAAGATTTGATAACTCAGTTAAATGGTATTGTTACTAATACTTGGAAAATCAAATATTATCACAAAAATCCTTGTTTTTTAATAAGATATTCATTTGATTCTCCCTCGAAAATTGATTTTGACTTTACAGGTATTGATGATGATTTCACACCACGCATTGCTATGCAATATGAAAAGAACATCAATTCAGTATTAGACTTGTGTACGGGAAGAGGTTTGACAGGAAGAACAGCTCACAGTCTTGGCAAGACTTTCTATGGAACTGAACTTAACAAGAGAAGACTTGCCTGCTTAATTGATTATTATCACCAACAAGGTTTGATTATTAACAAATCCACACAACGGGATTATTAATTAAATTTTCTATTAGAACTAACTGTTTTTTATTTAATATTGAGGTTATAATATGGAAGGCTATAACACAACGCCAGAAGCCACACAAAAGGCTGTAACAGAAAAAATCATTAAGAAAGGCAAGAAGGAAATTGAAAAGAAGAATGTTTCCTTAAAAGAACTTGCTATTGAATATGTTTCGGTAGATTCTATCAAACCGAACAATTATAATCCAAATCGTCAAAGTGAACACGATTTTGAGCTTCTTCTTAAATCAATGGAAGAAGATGGTTTTACACAACCGATTATTGTTCAACAGTCAACCAAAATGATTGTTGACGGAGAACACAGATGGAGAGCCGCAACAGTACTTGGATATACTGAAATTCCCGTAGTCTTCGTTGAGATGACTCCCGAACAGATGAGAATTGCAACGTTAAGACATAATCGTGCAAGAGGAAGCGAGGATTTGGAATTGTCAGTTCAAGTATTAAGAGATTTGCAAGAACTTGGGGCTTTGGATTGGGCACAAGATTCTCTTATGCTCTCCGATGATGAAATCAATAGATTGCTTGATGACATACCAGTTCCAGAAGCACTTGCAAACGATGATTATTCTCAATCTTGGGAACCGTCCGAACTCTCCGATGAAGACAACCAAATTACTGATACAAGTTCAAGGCAAGTTGATGGCACTACTCACGGTGGAGAGATGATAACTGCCGCATCTTCAAAAGCTGTTGAAACAATTAAAGAAAGACAGGCTTTAATTCAGGTTGCTAAGAATGAAGAAGAAAGAGAAATGGCAAGACAGCAAACAAAACTATATCGTGTAAGTTTGATATTTGCCAATGAAGAAGCAGAAATCATAGAAAAAGTGCTTGGTAAAGAACCAGCTTTGAAGCTACTTGAATTATGTAAAAAGGAATTTAACAACGAATAATGTCTGGTAGTTGGGAACATATACCTTGGGAAAGAATGCCCAGAGAAACTGATAAAGCGTTCAAGGCTTTCTGTACCTATCGTGATCTTAGGCAAAACCGAAGTTTTAGTGCCTTATTAGATAAACTTGGCAAGAAAAGCAAAACACAGTTTGCGGTCTGGTCAAGAAAGTATAATTGGCAAGCAAGGGTTAGTGCTTTTGATGATGACGAAGACAGAAAGAACCGTATGCGTCAGCAAGAAAGCATTCAAAAGATGAATGAAAGACAAGCAGGTCAGGCAGAGACTTTTCAAAGAATAGTCTTTTTGCCTGTTACTGCCTTTTCCGAAAGACTTAAAAAAGATAAAGATAATAAAACACCAGCAATTGAAGATTTGAATAAACTTTCAACTGTTGAATTAATAGAACTGATTATTCAAGTAAGTAAATCCTTTGGTAATTTGGTCAATATTGAGAGGATTGCTCGCGGTGTTCCAACTGAAATCGGTCGTAATGAAAACACCATTGTATTTGACAACAAAAAAGATAAGTTTGGAGAATTAGTAGCAAATGACGAAAAAGCAACAAACGCTCTTCTTGAATTCCTCGATGCCGTGGGAAATACTCAAAACAGCAAGCCCAGCGACGATGGCGATGCACATAACGAAGGGACGTTACCAGATAGCTCCACACATCAACATCCTGAACAAGAAACTTCTTGATGTTGCAGGAGGTCGGATAAAACGACTGATAGTTAATATGCCTCCAAGACATGGTAAATCTGAACTTATTTCAAGGTATTTCCCTGCTTGGTATTTAGGCACTTATCCAGACAGAAGAATTATTCTGGTTTCTTATGAAGCTGGATTTGCTGCATCTTGGGGTAGAAAAACAAAAGAAGTTCTTGAAGAACACGGAGAAGATTTATTCGGAATCAAATTAAATAGACTCTCAAATTCTGCATACCGTTGGGATGTTTTAGGTCAAGAAGGTGGACTAAATGCTACAGGTGTTGGTGGTGCTATTACTGGTAAGGGTGCTAATGTTTTAATTATTGATGACCCTGTTAAAAATGACGAACAAGCTAATAGTAAGACTTATAGAGATAAAACTTATGATTGGTTCAGAGCTACTGCATATACAAGACTTGAACCGGATGGAGCAATCATTGTAATTATGACCAGATGGCATTTCGATGATTTGGCAGGTAGATTAATAAACGACCCTGATTCTGATGATAAATGGGAAGTTTTGAGATTTCCTGCTATTGCAAAAGAAAATGATTCTTTGGGTAGAGATGAAGGAGTGCCATTATGGGAATATAGATACCCTGTTGATAAACTAAACAAAATCAAAAGTCAGATTGGTTCTTACTGGTTTTCTGCTTTGTATCAACAACAACCAATTGCTACGGAATATCAAATCTTTAAAACTGAATGGTGGAAAGAATATTCAGATCTACCAAGCGGTTCTTTACTTATTCAATCTTGGGACACAGCTTTTAAAGAAAAAGAGCAAAATGATTTTTCTGTATGCACTACTTGGCTACTTTCAGATAAAGGATATTATTTAGTTGACTATTGGAGAGCTAAGGTATTATTCCCTGACTTGCAAAGGCAAGTTGTTATGCAATATCATAAGCACAACCCAAATGTGGTTTTGATTGAAGATGCGGCAAGTGGTCAAAGTCTAATACAGGTTCTTCAACGTGATACAAAGATTCCAATTAAACCTATTCTGGCGATCAGGGACAAGGTTACAAGGGCACACTTGGTAACACCACTAATCGAATCCGGAAAGGTTTTCCTTCCTAAAAACGCACAGTTTTTAGCTGACATCGTTAATGAATGTTCTGAATTCCCTTACGGTAATCACGATGATATAGTTGATAGTATCACACAAGCATTGGACTATTTAAGAAGAAGAAGTTCAGGAGATAAATCACTTTCATATCTGAGCAAATTAAGCAGAAAGCAAGATAATTATTTCACAAATTATTGAGAAATTAAAAATGGGTTTAATCAATAGAATTAGGAATATGTTTTCAGAAAAAAATGATACTGGCAAACGACCATATCCTCTTGGAGTAATAGCCACAAGGCAAGCTTTTCTCTTTAGTGCTTTAAATGAATTGCTGCCTAATCCTGATGTTATACTTCAAAAGAATAATGAAACACTGGAGACATACAAGAATTTTCTTTATGATGCACACGTATCAAGTTGTGTTCAATCGAGAAAAGCAGGAGTTTTAAGTTTGAATTGGGAGATAAATAGAGGAGGAACAAAAAGTACTGAATCGGAGTTTATTGAAGAAATATTCAATAGTTTAAACCTAAGGCAAATAATTTCAGAAATGCTTGATGCTCCATTGTTTGGATTCAAACCTATTGAGATTTATTGGCGTGAAGTAGAAGGTAAAATAGTACCTAAAGAGCTCAAAGGCAAACCTTCTTGGTGGTTTGAGTTTGATAGTATCAATATGCTTAGATTTAAAGATAGAAACAAACCCAAAGGTGTTTTGCTTCCAAATAAAAAGTTTTTACTGCTTCAACATAATGCTACTTATGATAATCCTTACGGTGAATCTATCCTTGCCAAGTGTTATTATCCAGTTATTTTCAAAAAAGGTGGAATGAAACTATGGTCAGTTTTCACTCAGAAATATGGAATGCCATTTCTTCACGGTAAAATAGGACTTGGAAAAGGACAAGAAGAAGCTTATGAGTTATTCAATGTATTGGAGAAACTACAACAAGACGGAATTGCTGTTACTGAAGAAGAAGTAAGTATTGATATTCTTGAATCATCTAAAACAAGTTCTGCAGATGTATATAAGAACTTGTTACATTTTTGTAATGCAGAAATCTCCAAAGCGATACTCTCACAAACTCTAACAACCGAGCAAGGAGATACTGGTTCTTATGCTATGAGCCAAACGCACCTGCAAGTAAGAAAAGATGTAGTTGATTCGGATAAACAACTTGTAGAATACTGGCTAAATAAGCTGATTGAATGGATTATTGAATTCAATTTTGAATCGGTTTCAGAAATGCCACGCTTTGTTATGTATGAAGAGCAGGATGTTGATATGACATTAGCACAGCGTGACCAAACACTTTCTTCAACCGGGCAAGTGAAGTTTACTAAAGAATATTTCAAACGGAACTATGGATTCAAAGATGATGAAATTGAAATTTCATTTGAACAAACAAAGCCCCAATTCTCCGAATCTGATAAAATCCTTGAGAAGTCAGCTTTTGATATTTCTCAATTTGATGAACTTACTCAATCAGTCTTAAAACCAATACTTGAAATGATAAATGAAAGTAAGAGTTACAATGAAATCCAAGACAAAATAATTGAAATGTTCCCGGAATTAGACACTACCATACTCGAAGACTATTTAGCAAAAGGTATTTTATTAGCAACTGGGAGTGGAATTGTTAGTGGACAGTTGAGAGTGGATAGTTGAAAATGAATTATATCGTTGAATATTATAAAGCTAATGGTAAAATCCCTTCTATGAAAGGTTTTCGTTTTGAAGATCCTTTGCAAACTGCTTTCAAATTGCCACCTGAAAGAGCATTAGAGTGGTTAAAACAAAGAGGTAAGAATCTTAAAATATCAAGTGATTGGGATGAACTTGATGCTGAAGCACATAATAAAGCTTTTACGGTAGCAAAGGTTATGAGTGCCGATATTCTCCAAATGATTTATGATTATGTTGAAAGAGCAAAATCAGAGGGAATGACTTTAAGTAAATTTCAAACAATGTTATTGCCTCGCTTAGAAGCAGCTGGTTGGACTGGTGTAACTCCATCTCGGTTAAAAGTCATTTATGATACAAATATGCAAATGGCGTATTCTCAAGGAAAATATCGTCAGCAGAAACTTATATCTCATATATATCCTTATTGGAAATACACACAGATTCAAAGACCTACAAAAAGACATAATCACAGCTTACTACACGATAAGGTTTTTCGGTACGATGATCCGATTTGGGATTTGATATACCCTCCATCGGGTTTTGGTTGTAAGTGTTCTGTAACACCTATTAAAGACGGTTCTAATGCCGAAGACGGCTCAAAATATTTAAGACAACTTAGAAGGTCGAAAGACTTTACATTACACCCGGCATATACCTGGAAAGTGGACACATCAAAATATGTTAAAGATTTGAGAAATCAGCTGGATAAAATGCTTAACACTAAACCATCATTTTTTGATAAAGCATTTGAGAATGAAGAGCTTTTGAGAAAAATAAGTGAAAAATATAAGGAGCAAACAAAGGAAGATTTAGGGCATCATCATATTGCTGAAATGCTTGGATTTACAGCTAAGCCGAAAGTATTAAACAAAGCAGAAATTGATGAATTGAATTTGTTGGACTACTATATAACTTATCGCGGTTTAAATGGAATTAAAGCCCAAGAGTTTTACGACCAATTCAAATATGGTGATTATTTTTCTGGTAGAGGTATATTCGGAAGTGGTACTTATGTAGCTATTGATGATATTGATGCAACAAGACCTTTCACAAACCAAAAAGAAGTCATGAAAATTCTTTATCCAAAAAATGCTAATATAATTAATTATAAAGACTTAGACAGAGATTTTAATAAAAGAGAAGATGAAATGATGGTTATAGCTTATAAAAAACTCGGATATGAACCCTATGAAGATAAGATTATTTGGCGGAAATTGATGGATGATGAATCAAATCTGAGTGGAAAGGAAAGAGATGAGTTGGAATACAGATACGAGAACATTTCAAGTGAAGTTTTCAAAGAATTTGACAAAATAAGAAGGGATGCTTACTTTTTAAATGATATTGGGGATTATGCAATTTTGAAAGGATATGATGCCATTTTTGTTGAGGATAGGAAATATTTAGTTATTATGAATCGTTCTAAATGTATTGTTCAAAAAGAAAATGTAGAGTTACCACCTGTGGAATTTAGTGAAAAGAAAATTGTCAATATGCCTGCAGATTTAAGTAGGAGACTTGGTAGAGTGTGGGGTCGCATAGCACTATACAACGATGTGAATCCAAATGATGTAGTGCGTATGACTTCTAAAATTGCATCAATTCAAAAATTTCAAGATCTGCCTGAAGAAGTTCAAAAATGGGTTGTTGTTGCCGAGGAGAATATTGGAGAAGATAATGATTAGTAATGACATCACTAATTCGCTTTCCAGAAAGTTCATCGAACTGCAGAAGCAATTTGATGACCTTACACCTGTACTTGAAGTAGTATCGGCACTAATTGAAAGGGCGATTTCTGAAAATTTTGATGGTCGTGGTCGTTGGGATGGTAATGAAAATGATATTACAATATTCTCCGGTGGTTCTCAGAAATGGAAAGCTCTTGCTTCGTCCACTAAGGAGAAATACCAAAGACTTGGTTGGGAATTAGAACCTACATTGAATCGCTCGAAAGGTCTTATGTCAACAATTGAGGTAAGACCACAAGGTAAATCTTCGATAGTTATTTCAGCAAACTCTCCTTATGCGGCTATTCATCAATATGGTGGAACTTTAACGCCAACAATTCTTATTACTTCCAAAATGAGAAAGTTCTTCTGGGCAAAGTATTATAATACAGGATTGGTCAATTGGAAAGTTCTTGCACTTACGAAAAAGAAAGAGCTGAAACCTGTTATTCAGATTCCGGCTCGTCCTTATATAACTTTGACTGAAGAAGATTTGGAAGAGATTTTAGAATTATTAACAAACAGATTTTGAATTATTTTAGCTTTATTGTTGTAATACAAGTTCTGCTATCGTTATTTGTAGGTATTGTTTCTTCACCTTTCATTGAATTATATTCAATCTGAATTTTCACATTTTTATTTCGTGGAAGCCATAATTCAAAGAATCCATTTTTCATGGTATTTATGCCATTATTGATAAGAATATTGCCACTTTCATCAGAAGCGATTACCTTAACTGTTTGTTCCTTGATTTCGCCATCACAACTCGATGGATAATGAGTTTCGCAAGTATGTGTTCCATTTATGTATGGTGCAATAGCGACATAAAAAGAATCTGATGGTAGAGTTTTTTTTACAACTCGTCCGTCAGGAAATTCAAAAACAGCTTCTGAAGTTGATACATAAGTTTTGATTTTTGGAGCAGAAAACTTCCATTCGTTACCCTTAGCAATAGATTCTTTCACTGACAGATTTGTCAGAGAATCATAATACTGATTGTAATCAGGTGCTGTAGAATTTGAGCAACTGATAATAAAGAATCCAAGAGTGAATAAAAGTGCATTTAAATTTTTCATACAATCTCCATGTGTTTAAATTTAAAAAATATTTTCTATTTATTTCATAACTCGCATAGCATTCAAAATTGCAATAATGGCAACACCCATATCTCCAAAGACTGCTTCCCACATAGTTGCAACGCCTAATACACCAAGAAAAATAAGCTTTACCTTCCAATAGCAATACAGATGTTCTGTCATATAATTTCTGGTGATTATAGAAATATCTATGGATATTATCCCTTTTGAAGGTAAATTTGTCATTAGCAACAATTTTTCTTTTCTTGGATTGATGGACATTTTTCTGTTCCATAACTGCAATATACGCAACAATCACCTTCTTTTGGTTTTAAAATTGTCTTACAGTTTTTACATTCATAAAAATACTGGCAAGAGTCTGTCGGCATTTTTTCTTCTTTTTTGTGTCCACAGTTTGGACAAGTAATTACTGATTTGGTTATAATGTACATTTTATTTCTCTTTTTTATCGGTAACTGAATAACCTGTTGAATTGATTGCATTCTCAATTTCATTTATTTTAGTTTTTGATTTGTCAAATTGTATTTGTGCATTTCCATTTTGATAGGATACATCTGCCTTTACAATTCCATTGAGTTTATTGACTTCATGCTTTACTTCTTCTTCGCATCCTTCGCAAGTCATTCCGTTTATTGTAAATTCTGCTGTTTGAAAATTTGATTTGTCAATAATGATTATTTGCTTTTCATTATTCGGAAAGAATATTTTTGAATAATAAGGAAAGGCAAGCATAAGAGCAGCAAAAATAGTAACGACAGTAAGAAAAGTTTTTGACTGAATGAATTTTGGTTTTTCATCTTCTTCACATCCGCACTCATCGGCTTTCTTTATTTTTAATTTCTGAAACCATGCAAAACCAAGAACCAAAATTGTCAAGCATATAAAATACGTTCTGTAAGGTTCAAGCCAATAAAAAGTTGAACCAAGTCCACTAACTCCAGCAATAAGAGCCAAAACCGGTGTTATGCAACATAGGGATGCAGCCGTAGCTGTTAAAATTCCTAATCCTATAAATTTATTTCCTGATCTCATAAAGTTCCCAAAATTATTTTTACTTACTTCTAAATCATATGAATCATTTTGAAATACATTTTAGATGTAATATAGTGACTTTGTACAGCATAATTTATTTATTTCATAACTCTCATAGCATTCAAAATAGCAATAATGGCTACTCCCATATCACCAAAGACGGCTTCCCACATAGTTGCAACTCCCAATGTGCCAAGAACAACAAAGATTAGCTTTACACCCATTGCAAACAGAATATTTTGCCAAACAATAGTTCTTGTTCTTTTTGCTACATCAATTGATTTAACAATTGACATTGGTGAGTCTGCCATTAAAACTATATCTGCCGTTTCAACAGCCGCATCTGAACCTAAAGCACCCATTGCTATTCCAACATCAGCTCTGGCAATTACCGGAGCATCGTTAATTCCATCTCCAACGAATGCTACTTTGCCTTCTTTGTTTTTTGAGATTAGTCTTTCGATGTGTTCAACCTTCTGCTCTGGTAACAACTCGTAATAAAATTCTTTTATACCAAGTTTATTTGCAAAATATTTAGCAGCACTTTCATTATCACCAGTCAACATAACTGTTTTAATATTTCTGGAATTAAGTTCTTTTATAGTTTCAATAGCTTCGTCCTTTAGGGTATCTGAGATAACAATATAACCAGCATATTCTTTATTGATAGCAACATGAACTACAGTACCATCAACATCACACACCGAATGAACGATATTATTTAAGTGGAGAAATTTATCATTTCCGACTAATACATCATTTCCCATTATTTTAGCTTTGATACCATGTCCGGATATTTCATTGACATCACTAATTTCATTTATTAGAATTTTATTGTTGAAAGATTCTATAATAGATTTGGCTATTGGGTGGTTTGAATTTATTTCGGTATAAGCTGCAAATTTAAGAATTTCCTCTGCATTAAATCCGTTTGACGGAACTATTTCAACAACTTTGAATTCACCTTTTGTCAGGGTACCTGTTTTATCAAAAACAACTGTTTTAACTTTTGTTAGTGCGTCTAAATAGTTTGAACCTTTAATCAATATACCACTACGAGAAGCACCACCAATTCCTCCAAAGTAGCCGAGTGGAATGCTAATTACGAGAGCACATGGGCAAGATATAACGAGGACTACCAATGCTCTGTAAACCCAATCTGTGAAAACTGCCCCCTGAATAAAAACTGGCGGAATTACTGCAATAAGAAAAGCAGCAAATACAATCACCGGAGTATAATACTTAGCAAAAGTAGTAATGAACTTCTCTGTTTCAGCCTTTTTACTAACTGCATTTTCAACTAACTCCAATATTTTGGATATTGAAGATTCCCCGAATTCTTTAGTTACCTCAATTGTCACTAATCCTGATTTGTTAATCATACCTGATAAAACTGTATCGCTTTTATTAACAGCTCTGGGAACTGATTCTCCGGTTAATGCAGAAGTATCTACGAAGGAGTTCCCTTCCAAAATTATTCCGTCTAATGGAATTTTTTCACCAGGTTTTACAACAATAATTTGTCCGGGATGAACATCATTCGGAGCAACAATTTGTAAATTACCATTTTCTTTAAGATTTGCATAATCTGGTCTGATAGCTAATAATGCCTTAACTGAGCTTCTTGAACGATTTACTGCAATATCTTGGAATAGTTCACCTATTACATAAAATAGCATAACTGCAACAGCTTCAGGCATAGCGTGTATTATGAATGCACCTAATGTAGCAACGGTCATAAGGAAATGTTCATTGAAAACCTTTCCTTTAATAATATTTCTGATTGCACCCTTTAAAACACCCCAACCACTTATTAGATATGCCACAGCAAATACTAAATATTCAATCCATTGAAACTGAGTTCCATGTATTATATTTTCAAAAACCATCCCAAATATCAAAAGAGCTATAACCACAGCAATTCTAATTATTTCAAATTTATTCTCAACCAATTCATCTTTTAATTGAAAATTCTTATGTGATTTGCTTGTTTCTTCGGCTTGCTCCAAAATTTCAACTTCCGGTTCAATCTCTTTTATCTTTCTCTTAACATCTTCAATATCAGGTGTATCAATTTGTAAAGAAGAATTTGCAAAATTCACTGAGACAAATTTGACATGCTCTAATTTTGCAACGCCTTCTTCTATCTTTGCCGCACATGAAGCACAATCTAACTTTTTTAATATGTAGTTTTTCATAATAATTTAATGTTAAAATGGATAAACAATTTTAAATCTTGGTTTTATTCCGGGACCAACTTCCAAAGCAGGAGAAGGCAATTTAATATAGTTTAGTGTCTGCTTAAACCAATTCCAGAAAGGGGGACCGTCCGGAAGCATTTTTACAAGATTATAATCCAAGGCTACAATGAATCGTGGGCTTCCCCATACTCCCGGAAGAACTTCATAAGAATTAATGTTCTCATTTATTGCTATTGGTTTTGAATAAGAAAGGTTTCGTGCCGAATATCCTATACTTATTTCAAGCCAATCTACCCAGTATTTCTTCAAATCTTTAGGCAATAAATTATATACATTAAAAGAAAGGAAAAAAGTTTGTCCTGAATAATTATCAATAAAATTATTCGAGGGATTTCTTGACAATTCACCATGCCATTCAGGTTTGAAGTACATGGCTTTTGGTGTTATATTTTGTAATATTGGCAGGTAATGCTGAGATACAAAAAACAAACTGCCTAACATATCAAAATAGAAATCTGATGGTTCAAAACCCCAATCCTTTCCGTATCCATCCATTATCTCAATATAAGTTAAATAGGTCAAGCAGGTTAAACCACCTAACCAAATCGAACTCTCTTTACTTATTCCTACTTCTTGATATAAATCTCGATATAAATAACTTATAAAGTTACCTGACCAGAAATGCCCAAATTTATCTGTATATAAGGCATAATCCCAACTCTCTATAATCCGGAAATTTGTTTTATCTTTCCAAATTGAATTCAATTGGTAATTATGTTGTAAAATAAACAGTCCGGCAGTCCCGCCAACTAAAGCAAGACTTGGAAATAATTTCAGATGAGTTTCCTTAAACGGTAATTCGCCTGAAATCGTTGCTCTTTTATAATCGGCAAACTTCAGTTCCATACTATCAATTCTCTCGTATTCATTAACCTTGTTGTTATCGGTTTTTCCATTTATATTCTTTTGAGAATTATCTGCTATTGTATTTTCTGCAACCATTATTTCAACACCTAATAACAGTAAAATCAACCTGATTATCATTTTCCCAATACTCATTTAAACTACTCCACCCGCATTCACAACCGCAATATTGCTTGCTCCGCTGGTTTCACTGTTCTTTCTGGCTTTAACCCAATATTGAATAGCTTTTCCAAGAGGATGGCCGGAATGTATGAAACTTGTCTTAGTAACAACATCAAGCAAAGTCCAAGTCGTTGATGGCGCAAGACAATATTCAATCACAAACTGCGTGCCGGGAGCATTGCCGTTTCTGCTCCAGTCAAGCTCTATAGAGCCGTCGGGAAGCAATTCGGCAAGCAATTCGCTTGGAGGAATAGGATGTTGTGGATAATGACCGCCCTCATGCGTTGAAATTCCTAATTGCGATTTCAATGCAGGAGCAACAGCAGGGTTAGCCTGAATTTTATTAACTACAATTCGTAATTTTTGGATAATAGCATCTTTTGTAGCGTCTTTTGTATCAACAGCGGAGGCAAGAGCGGCTTTTTTTGCCTCAACATCGTTTAGATTTGTTGAATAAGTCGGCTGTAACGTAGAAATAGGGGTTAAATCCCCTGCAATAATACCAAGTGGGACAAGATTGGCATTGGCAACTACAAGAAAATTTGCAAGCCAAGCAATAAAATCTGCGTCTTTTGCAGGAAAATAATTAGCCATCTCAAGAATCTCCAAAATTTATTCAACAAATTTTCAATATTTCAAAAGTTATTCCAAAAACTTCTGAAGAAAACCCGCAGGTTTCTTTACAAAATTAAGATATTTCCAAAGAAAACCTGCAGGATTTTATGCACTTATACAAAATTTCTAAAGAAAATCCAAAATATTCTAAAGAAATTTTCAAATTTCAAAGAATTTTACTTATTCATGGTTCTGAAACGAGTAACTTTAAATATTAAATCTGATGCTTTTTGTCCATTCATCATATTCATATTGCCACCCATATTCATTCCTCCATTCGACATGCTGTTATTCATCATGTTTTTCATGTGATTCATCATATCGGAATGTATGTACATCATGTAGTCGGTATTATGGCTTAAAGCGGAATCTGATTTAAACTCACACATGGTTTTGTTTGAATTCCACTTGAATGTGCCTTTTGTATGATGTGTCATTTTCAAATGGTTCATCATAGTAGTATCCATCATATCCTTCATCATATCTGAATGTCCCATATTTTTGCTAACAGGACAAAGAGAATCAGCAATGTCTTTCTGGCTAATCAAAACAAAATTTGCTTCGATTGTTTTCGTATCTACCGGAGCTGCAAATTGAATTGTAACCGCATCGTTAATGCCAATATTTTGAGTATTGTCAGCAGGACTTATTGTCAAGAAATTTCCTGCATCCGTATTGCCGGAATTATTATCTGTCATATTACTGCAACCTGCAAAGAATGCAGTTGATATTAGCATTAAAGCTAAGCTTATTTTTAGTGATGTTTTCACTGTCTTCTCCTTTTAATTATTTTTACTACCTTGGTTTATCCAAGCTTGAATTTTAACGTTATCACAATCATTTTCAATATAGACTTTCATAGAACCATTGATACTTTTTTTGAGAGTGCCATTTGCCGCCGATTTTTTAATATTATCATAACCTTCAAGGTTAACTCCAGATGCAGTATAACTATTATTATGGCAGTATTCACAATTTTTATTAATTGTTGGTTTTATGGTTTGTAAAAATGACACATAGTTAGTATCACATGTAGAATCAAATTCTAAAGGTTTTACAGGACTTACTTCATCCCTTTCGCAAGAACTAAATCCTAATCCTAATAAAATAGGGAAAAGTATTATATTTGATTTAAAAAACTTACACATAACTTCCAACAGCTCCATTCTCAAATAAATGTGCTCCAACCCATATTGTAATATCTTTACCAAGAACACCTGCACCATAGAATTGAAGTGCTGGCATTCCAAATTCTGATGTAGTTGAACCAAGTGTATCAGTTGAAATAGTAAAGGCAGTTCTTCCTCTAAGAGAGATTGGAGAAGTACCTGGCATAAAATTAGGCCATACTGCATCTGGCCATACTCTTTTATATGCTTCAGATCCTAAAGACACAGGTTTTTCTTTTGTCTGTTCATCATCATCTTTTGGGAATTGGTATCCATTAATACGGAATGATTCTCCAAAAGCGTTTAGTTGTGGATAAACAGAATGACATGTATTGCAAGTAGTTTGATATTTCCTTGCAAATGCAGGTATTGAATATGCAGTCTGTATATTAAGAATAAACATTACTGCAATAAGCGATACTAAAAATATTATTTTTCTCATACTCAATTTCTTATTATATAAAATATTTAACAATTACAATAACTGACTTATTGTCGCATAATTAAAGCTATCATACATTTATGTAAACTAAATGTAACAGTGAAAATGCAAATAAAAATGGATAATTGTTATGCTATGTGGGATAGCAATGAAGAAATTGGATCTGCCTCATCGACAGAATGAGAAGTGGAGTGTATAAACGATATAATATAGTTAATAGGACACTTAAGTGGGTTATCTCTATCTTTTACCGTTATTTTATCTTTAATTATTAAATTAAAATTTGCTGTTTGAAAATAATCATAGGCAATCAATGACACTACAAAAATGTCTTTTGTCCTTTCAATTGAGTATAGATTGATACAAATATCATTTGAAAATTCAAAATTTAAACAGCATGGTGCGTTAAAATGATTTGTATTAGTTTCAGTGGTTTTTGAATCCTTCGTTTGGTTTGAACTATTTTCTGACATATTCATCAAGGAGCATCCTGTTTGAACCTTTTTGTGTCCCATTTGACAACCTGTACTCAATTGACTACTTGCAAGATTTTTTTTATTGCAACCGGTACAACAATCGCTTTTGAGATTATTCGTTGAAGAATCGAATAAAGATATATGAAATGTGCCTCTATGGTGGCACTTATGTATAGTAATATTCAAACCTATGGCTGATATTGGTAATATCACCAAGAGGAGTGTCGCTGTTATATGTCTGATTATTCTAATCATTTTCCTAAATAAAATACTACACAATGCAAAAATACGAAATAACCTTCAATATATTGCAACATTTTTTTTATTTCTTTGTCTTTCTCAAAATATTCCCGACCGCTCTCTCGTTCATTCCCAATTCCCTTGCTATTTTCTTAATTGGTATTTTCGTTAAATTTGATCAACCAATCAGAGTTAAGAACATTGTTGATAAAATTTGCATAAAATATTTCACATTGCGTTTCCTTGATAATAAATAATTTATTTTTTAAATTTCATTTTTATTGCAATTTCTGTACTGATTGTCCTTCTCAATTTGGATTGTCGAATGCCCGATATTAAAATCGTGATGAAGATTGTGGTTTATTTTATATAAAAAATTTTCTTCAATCTTGCTTGATGGCATCACTAGATGAACTGTAAGAGCAGTTTCTGTTGTACTCATTGCCCAAATATGTAAATCATGGACTTCCTTAACACCATCAATTGATTTAAAATATTTGAAAACATTTTCATAATCAATATTTTTAGGAACGGCATCCATAGATAAAAAGAAAGATTCTTTGAGCAAATTCCAAGTTCCAATCACAATAACTATCACAACAACAAAGCTAATAATCGGATCCAACAAATAAAAACCAGTTAAATTGATAAGCAAACCAGCTCCTACAATAGCAAGGGAAACGCCAGCATCAGCAGACATATGCAAAAATGCACCTTTAATATTTATGTCTTTATTTTTACCTTTCAAGAAGAGAACGGCTGTTAAAGCATTAATGACCACACCAATTCCAGCTACAATCATCATCGTTGTACCTTGTAACGGTTCTGGTGTAATTATTTTCCTGACAGCTTCAATAGAAATAGCACCAACAGCTATAAGAAGAATAATAGCATTGAATAATGCAGCAAGAACTGTTGATTTTCTTAGACCATAAGTCCTTTGATTAGTAGCTGAAGTTTTAGCAAGATACGATGCTCCCCATGCAAGCAATAAACCCAGTACATCGCCTAAATTATGACTTGCATCGGCTATAAGAGCCATTGAATTAATTCTCAATCCGAAGACAAATTCAAAAACAACATAAGCCCAATTTAAAATGATGCCAAACGCAAAAGCATTGTTGTAATCTATCTTGTTTTCAAAGTTATTGTGATTGTGTTCCATAATCTTAATAAGCATATTTTAAAAATATTTTTGATTGATATCCCAAATTAAATTTTCAATAATGATATTATAATAGATTTCTAAATTCATATCGCCTCTTCTCCTCTTTCATTCGTTCTGATTTTAATGACATCTTCAACATTGTAAACAAATATCTTCCCATCGCCGGTATTTCCGGTATGAGCAAATTTTTGAAGAACATTTACAACTTCTTCAACCATATCATCAGAAATAACCAACTCGATTTTGGTTCTTGGAATAAACTCAACCAAATCATAAACAATTTTATCAGGAGCATTTTTTGCCCTACTTTTACCAAAACCTTTAATATCTGAAACTGTAACTCCGGGCAAATCTTCAATTTTAGTCAGCTCATCAATAACTTCCAATAGTTTAAAAGGTCTTATAATTGCTTTTATTTCTTTCATATTTATATCCTTTATTATTTAAGAAAATTCCGGCTTGTTTTTGATGACAAGCCGGATATAATTTACATTTCAGCTTCGACTTTCCTTTTTTCAAACCAACTGTATATTGAAGGAATAATCAGTAAAGTAAGTATTGTTGATGTAATTAAACCACCAACAACTACAACTGCGAGTGGCTTTTGAACTTCAGACCCTGCTCCGGTTGATACAATTGCCGGAACCAAACTAAAAATAGTAATGAATGCTGTCATAAGCACTGGGCGCAACCTGTCCATACTACCTTTTTCAATTGCTTCACTAAGAGGCAAGCCTTCTTCTCTAAGCTGATTAATATGTGTTACTAAAACAACACCATTTAATACAGCCACACCGAAAAGGACAATAAAGCCAACTGATGCAGGTACTGATAAATAAAGACCTGAAAAATAAAGCGCAATGATACCTCCAATCAAGGCAAATGGCAAGTTTGAAATTACGAGCAATGTTAGACGCATGGAATGGAAAGTAACGAATAACAGTAAAATTATTAATCCAAGAGCTATTGGAGCAATAATTATTAGCTTGTTCATTGCTCTTTGCTGATTTTCAAACTGTCCGCCCCAATGTAAATAATAGCCTGATGGAAGTTGGATATGTTCTTTGATTTTTTCTTTAGCTTCTTCAACAAAACTACCAATATCTCTGCCACTAATATTCATTTCAATACCAATTCTTCTTATACCATCTTGACGGCTAATCTGAACAGGTCCTTCAATCATTTTAATGTCAGCTATTTGCGAAAGAGGTATATTCATTCCCTCTTTAGTCGGAACAAAAATATTACTGATAGTTTCTAACGAATTTCTTTTATCTTCCGGAATTCGCACAGCAATATCGAAGCTCTTATTTTCCTCATAAAATTTTGAAGCTGATTTACCGGCGATTGCAATTTCAACAATATTTTGAACATCACTTATATTCAAACCATATCTTGCGATTTTGTTTCTGTCTATTGAGATTGTTAAATATGGCTGACCCGCTACTTTTTCTGTAATTAAATCAGTTCCACCCTTAATACCTGAAAGAACCTTTGCAATTTCATCAGCTTTGCTTTTCAATATTTCAATGTCTTCACCAAAAAGTTTTAATATTAATTGTGCTCTTGTACCTGCCACAATTTCATCAATTCTGCACTGAATCGGCTGACTAAATCCAAAAGCGATTCCGGGAATAGATTCAAGTGATTCCCTCATTTCATTATTAAGTTCTTCTCTTGAAATATTTCTTTTCCACTCGTTTTTGTGTTTTAATACACCTACATATCCTGTTTTGTCAACACCTCTTGTGTCAAGAGCAACACCGGTTTGACCTATCCTTCCTACGACAATATCTAATTCATCAAATTTCTCGAGTTTTGCAACTGCCATTTTGTTTACTTCTAATGATTTAGGGAGCGAGACTCCGGGTAATAAGGCAATATCCATATCAAAAGCACCTTCATCCATTATCGGTATAAATTCTGTACCCAATCGGGTAAATAGAAACAATGAACCGATTAAAGCTACTATTGACGTAATTAGAATAACGCTTTTCCTTCTTATACTAAACTTGAGTAATGGGAGATAATTCTTTGAAAAGAATCTCATTACAAAACTTTCTTTTTCAGCTTGTGGTTTCAAAAATATAGCACATAACTGCGGTATGATAAAGATAGACATTAATAGCGAAGCAATGATAGCCAATCCAACTGTGATAGCTAATGGTGCAAACATTTTTCCTTCTATTCCTTCTAATGCCAGAATTGGAATGAATGTTATTGCTATTATTATTTCACCATAAATACTTGGTTTTCTAACATCAAGAATGGCTTTAAGAATGAGAGCCATTCTATTGATTTTGCCTTTACCTTCATTTAGCAGTCTTTGGACATTCTCTACTTGAATGATTGATGCGTCAAATTTCATTCCTGTAGAAATTACTAAACCTCCGATGGACATCAAGTTAGCACTTACACCCAGTAACTTCATAAAGACAAAGGTAAGTAAAAGGGATATTGGAAGTGCGATTAAAATTACAGCCGAACCCCGAAAACTTCTTAACAATACGAAGGTTACTATAAGGACAAGGATTGAACCTTCAAGAAGAGCTCTGATAATAGTTAAGATACTCTCATCTACAATATCAGTTCTATCATAATAAGGTACAATTTTCATTCCATCAGGGAGCATGTTGCTTTCGTTAATCTCTTTAACTTTCTCTTTGACGAGATGAACAACTTCACGTCCGTTTCCACCCCTTAACATCATTACAATTCCACCTACTGTTTCATTCTGTCCGCTTTTTATAGCGGCTCCCATACGGACAGCTTCACCAACTTTAACTTGGGCAACATCTCTTATGAAAACAGGTGTACCTTCATGGGATTTTAGAACAATACTTTCAATATCACTAATACTTTTTATCAGTCCAACACTACGAATAATATATTGGTCTGAACTTCTTTCAAGAATATTTCCACCTACATTTTGATTGTTGTTCTCAATTGCTGAATATACTTCATCAACAGTTAGAGAATATTTCAATAATTTCTCAGGTGAAACGATTACTTGATATTGTTTAAAATACCCTCCAAAAGAATTTATTTCGTTTACTCCGGCAACATTCTTTAATTGAGGAGTAATAACCCATTCTTGCAGTGTTCTTAAATCAGTCAAATACTTTATTTTAGCAAGTGAGTCATCGGGCATTTTTCCTTCAAGTGTATATTGGTAGATTTCCCCCATAACTGTTGCTATAGGACCCATAGCTATCTCAACGCCTTGAGGAACCTTTTCCCTGGCTTCACCTAATCGTTCAAATACTAATTGTCTTGCGAAATATATGTCAACATTATCTTTAAAAACTAAAGTTACAATTGAAAGTCCAAATTTTGTAACAGAACGCATTTGCACAACATCCGGTATTCCACGCATTGCCATTTCAATAGGATAAGTTACATTCCTTTCAATTTCAATTGCAGAAAGCCCGTCGGCATGGCTGATTATTTCGACCTGAATATTTGTTACATCAGGGAATGCATCAATGGAGATATTATAAGCCGAGTAAACTCCAAATGCAACAATCAGCAAAGAAAGGAATAATATCATTCCTTTTCTTGTTAATGTCAAGGTTATTAATTTTTCTAACATCAGTGTTCATGCCCTTCCAATTCTTCTTTTTTCATTTCACTAATCAAATAGAAAGCGCCCTTTGATACAACTACTTCTCCCTCTTTTAATCCATCTGTAATTTCAATTCTTTTATTTGAAGGTAAACCGATTGAAACAAATCGTTGCTCAAAGGTTGTGTCAGACTCTTTAATAAATACAAAATACTTATCCCCTTCTTTTATAAGAGCTTCTTCGGGTATCAACAATGCCTGAGTGTTATCTCCGACTGGTATTTTTAATTCACCAAACATTTGTGGCTTCAATTTATTCTTATTGTTTGAAAATTCAGTTCTAATTAATAAGGTTCTCGTTTGTTCATCGATTGATTGACCAATGTAGATTACTTTACCTGTGAAATTTTCATTAGGGAAAACTGTAGAAGTAAAAATTGCAGATGTTTTTTGAGTAAATTTGTTTAAATCCTTTTCAAATACTTGCCCATCAATCCAAACCGAGCTTGTATTAACAACTTTGAATGCATTTGTATTCGTTTCAATTAATTGACCTAATACAATGTTTCTTTCAACTACAATTCCACTTATTGGTGACTTGATAGGTAGAGTCCCGGAAGTATGTTCATCATGTGATTTGCTGTTTAACATATCTTCATCAGATAGCCCGATTGAATGAATTCTCTTATCTTCTGCTTTAAATTCAGCTGATGCTTTTTCATACTCAGCTTGACTTTCTAATAAACTTTTTTGTGAACCTATTTTTTCTTCAAATAATTTCTTTTGTCTTTCATAAGTTGATTTGGTAAAATCTAAGTTTGCTTTTGCCTTGAGGAAACCAGCTTTAATTGTTCCTATGTCCAATCCTTCAACTGTCATAAGAACTTGCCCAGCCTTTACGTAATCTCCTATTTTAACAAAAACTTTCTGCACCCTTCCTTGTACTAATGATCCAACTTGTGCTTCATTATCTTGATTATGTACTATTGTTGCTGGAATTGTGATAAATCCGGTCATAGTTTGCAAAGAAACAGTCTCTGTTTGAATATTTATCAATTTTAGCGATTCTTGACTAAGTTTTACCAATTTCGAATGCTTTTCGTGATCTTCATCGTTTTTACCTTCGCTTTTATGGCTTTCATGTTCATCTTCATGTTTTCCTTCGTTTTTGTGGTTTTCTTTTTCGCTGCATCCTATGAGAATGAATACCTGAAAAATAACAACCAATAAAAATTTGATATTTAATTTCATTTATTTCTCCTTTACTTATTTATTTGTTATATTTTGTCCAACAATTTCTTCAATCTTAAATATGGATTGATAGTAATTAAAGATGGCATTATTGTAGTTATTCTTTGAAATATTCAAAGTTTGCTTAGCTTTCAAATATTCAAGATAGGTTAATTCACCTACCTCGTAACTTTTTGAAGCAGTTCTGAAAATTTCTTCCGATTGTGGCAGAATGTCCTCCAAATAAAGTTTAACTTGTCTGAGGTTGTTCTCGTAGTCAGTTATTGAATTTTTCAAATTTATTGAAATATCGTTCTTAGTTAATTGAAGAATATTTTCAGAAATTGACTGATTTGCACTTGCTTCTTGAATTTTGCCATTCTGTTCAAACATAAACCAAAGTGGAACAGATACACCAACATTAAAGCCATGGAATCCACTTTTATTGTCAAGTGTTTGAGATAAATATGCAAGATTTATTTTTGGTAAATAAGAAGATACAGCAAGACTTTTTTCTACGTTTGATATATCATAATTAATCTCGGCAATCTTAATTTGTGGATTATTTATTTCAAATATTTTATTGAATTGACTCGTATTTAATGAGTAGTCAACAAAATGTAAAGAATCTTGCAAAGAATATACGGAATCTATTGTTTGATTTCCAAATCCAAGAGTATAATTCAATTCTGCAAATGCAGTTTTTAGTTCATTTTTTGAAATTTCTAAGTTGTTTTGTGCTTCAGAAAATTGAACTTTTGCAGTAAGTCTTTCTAAGTTGGTACCTTCACCGACATTTTGTCTTATTTCTGATTTTTTTAAGAAGTCTTCTGTTATTAATAGATTTTCTTCGGCTGTTTTTAATTGATTTTGTTTTGCAAGTACTTTATAGTATGCAGTCTTTATTTTAGTAGTGAGATTTCTCTCAATAAGTTTGAGCTGAAAATAAGTAATCTCTTCAGCTTTAGAGTATTTACTCCCTTTTAAAAAGTAAATTGACGGGAATTCAAAGGATTGAGAAACAGAAATAGTTCTTTCGTTACCTAACCCATTGGTAGGGGATATAAATTGATTATCATATGCTATCTCCGGTTGAGGTAAGGAAATTCCACTTAAGTACCTCCCTTTAGAGCCACTTATATTCGCATGAGCTGCCTGAATTTCAGGATGGTTCTTTAAACCTATATCCAGTGCATTTTGTAGAGTTAAACCCTTAATTTTATTTTCTTGCCCAAACATAGTGCTGAATGTACAGCATATGAAGAACAAGACAAAAAGATGTCTCATTTTTTCTCCTAAAAGTTATAAAATATTATAAAAAATTGATAGGGAAAAATCTACTAAATTAGGAGTGAGCTTAGAAAGTGTATTAACTTTTTGTTCTTGAGTCTATGAGGATAGAAATCAGAATTATTTGTATTTGGGATTATAAGATAATTGCTTATATTTATTAATGGGATAATAAATGCAGTATTTAGTAATTGATTAATGTTATTGAATGAAGCAAGTGATGAAGTCCTTATTTTATCTGAATTTTGAAAAATAGAGCAAACATCATGTCCTTCATGATGGTCTGCACAATCTTTCAAGATTCCAGTTTCTGAGTGCAAAAACAAGAATCCTATAATTAAAAGCAATATAAAGGCTACTTTTTTCATAGTTTATAAAGACGAACCAAAAAAATAAATATTTCAGAAGTTAAAACTTTTTTCCGTTGTCTATTTTTAAGCTTTTCTTTCTCATTATATTTGCTACAGCTCTTTCATTCATTCCAAGTTCCCTTGCGATTTTCTTAATTGGTATCTCTTTTATGTTTTCTTTTATATAACGTTCAATCAAAGAGCGTAAAGAATTCACCATTGGAATACTAACAGTAATTCCACCCAGTTCTTTGATAAGAATTCTTGCAGTTTCAATTCCACAAGTTTCGGCAACAATTTGGAAATGCTCAGGCAAATCCTGTTCTTCAAGCAATTCTATAATATCTTCATTTCTCATAATTTAATTCCATTTATTTTATTAAAGATTATTCCATAGTAAGACTGACAGAACTTTAGGTCTGCCAGTCACTGATTCAGAAGAGTTCAAATTAGAACCCAACATCATCATCATTCTTATTTTCCCAGTCATTCATCCAAGAACTTGGATATCCTCCTGGACATATATCAACATAAGCATCAAGTTCATTTTTAATGTTATGCCTGTCCTTTTCAATATATCTTTGGCAGGAAACATCGAAGTCGAACTTAGCAAATCCAGTCTTACCTATAAACTTATGTTTTACTTTCTGAACATAAACAATAGGATAGCTTTCAGTAAAATCTTCGGAGAACTGCCGATAAACTACCATACCATTGTCGGCAATATTGAACCAGTTGGCAGACCCAGAAATATCATAAAGAGTTGGTACTTCAAAAAGTTTGCTGTCTTTCTTGCGTGCCATTTTACGTGGGTGTGCCACCAAGAATAGATGAATATCGTGAATCCTTGCAAAATACTTCAATTGATTCAGAACCTTACCCGTATATATAGTTTCAGAATCACTGCCGTATTGATGCTCAAGAGTGTTCCAAGGGTCGAGTATCAATCCTTTGATGCCATGTTTCAGAACTAATCCACCTGCAGCTTCAAGAATCCTCTCCAAACGATATTCTTCATTATCTGGCAAAATGAAATAAGTATGGTCATTGATAAAATCACGTGCAGTTTCCACTTCATCAAAGGTCATTCGGTTGTTATAATCTTTTAGAAATGGTTTGCCAACCAAAATCTCAATAAGCCGTAATAAATGAATTTCAATGGTTGAGTTCTCAGGTGAAAATATTCCCCAACGCCAATTATGGTTAATTGCCAGTTTTATCATCAACTGATCCATAAAATTACTTTTTCCGTGTGATGGAATTCCTGTAATAATAGTCAATTGAGAACCGTAGAAAGTAATAAGTTCATCAAGGTTTGAATATCCTGACTTAGCACCATTTGGAAATCCATTATCGTATAAGTCTTTGAGTTCATCACGGCGGTCATTTGCATAATGAATGCCTTCAATTGGATAAAGTTCTGCATTATTTATGCATTCTTTGAGCTTATTAGAGCCATACTTTACTAAAACATCATTTGCATCTTTGCAGCCATTAGGATAGCGAACAATCCAACATCTTGACTTTCCAAGCCTTCTTGCCAATTCTTCACGAAGTCTTATTCCTGGAGCATCAGAATCCGTAGCCAAATATATTCTGTGCATATTCTTGAAATATTCAGAACAATTGTCCAAATAATCAAGTTTTGTCTGAATTTGTTTTACTTCAGGATTAATACCTCCATCTGGAACCGAAACTACATTTTGAAATCCTGCAACTTCAAATGATAGAGCATCAATTTCTCCTTCGGTTATAATACAGTCGGTTTGATTCTCCAAGTCATTTAGCTTGTAGAAAACCTTCGATCCACCTTTTACTTGTTGAAATACTTTTTGAGAATTTCTGTATTTGATGTTAGTAAGAATTTCGCCAACATAGTAATTGAAACATATACACCAATCTTCTTTGCCTAATTGAGATAAGAATACTTTTTCAATAGTGATTTTATTTCTATTGATAACTTCTTTAGTTATTTTTCGAGAAGTAAACCAATCATAGACCTTATCTGTTGGAGATATGGCATTAGTTGAAACAGGTTTAGGTAAGAAATACTTTACTTCTTTCTTTTCAAATAAACCACCCGAATAACCGCAATGATGACAGAACCAATTTCCTTTGTCGGGATTTACCGAAAGGCACTTAATATTCTTATGAGTAGCTTTTCGAGTTGAAGAACATTTAGGACAGGTTGTTCTTTGCTCTCCAAATCTGTTTTTGTCTATTCCATATACACCAAAATCTTCAAATTTAACAGACATAGTGTTTTCTCCTAAAAGGGTAAGTCATCATCAGAATCTACTTGTTGATTTAGAAAATCATCAGTTGTTTCGATTTTAGGCTTTGGTGGATTTGTATCATTGTCTTCCATATACAAGTTGTAATCAGGGTGGTTATCTTTCTTCTTGTTATTCTTGAAAACAAAGTATTTAACTCCGTCAATTGTTTTACCTGATAAGAAAGTATCGCCCTTTTTAGATATTGATTTATATAATCCAGTTATCTTAATCATTTTATTTTTCCTTTCAAATATGCATATTTTTTAATTAATTCGTTAAAGGAGAGCCTTGCGGCTTCTTTGAATTCAACTCCGAAATCAAATTCAAGTATAGCCGCACGCTCTTCAAATTCATAGAAGTCAATACTAAAGAACAGTTTGCCTTGATAAAGACCATCAATTTCGATATACTTTTGTGCTTTTGTTTGAACAGCTTTCATCATATCACCATATCATTATCAGCGAACAACTTCTTTTTGAATTCAAGAACATTAGCAGGCATCCAAGAATTATAAACCCATTTCATTGAAAACTCAAGCATTGTCTTCTCAAATTCTTCTTGATTCCAATTTTGTTTCTGCATAAGTTCAAAAGTGAAATCTGCTTTTTTCCGAAACTTACTGCTCACGTTAAGCAAATCTTGGTCTGGGAAAAGTGAATCCATAATTGCCAAGAATTCACTCTTTTGCTTTGACCCAATCTGGTCTTTGGACTTGTTGTCCCTGACTTGTGCCATTGCTCTTACTCCTTTGCTTAAATTTCTGCAAAAACATATCGTAGTAAAGTACTCCGTCTTTTGACTTGTTTCGTAACTTACAAGCAGAAAGAAAATTACCTTGTTCACCCCAGAAAGAATCTTTCCTTGCCCATTCGGTTACTTGATAGACTTCATCCCTTGAACGCTTGTCAATCCTCACAAGTTTGTCGAAAGTATCCGCCCAATTTTTCAAATCTGCTTCAGTAACCTTTTGAGTGGGTGGCAAAAGCCCCTTGAAAAAGTTTGCATATTCCTTTCCTTCTTCCGAAATCTCCGATTTCGGAGGAGAAGAATTAAATATTTCTTTTTCTTTTACTTTAATTTCCTTTAATTTGTTGCTTTTTGTTGGCTCGCTGTTAAGTTCTGTTGAAACACTGTTCAAGTTTTGTTCAAACATAACATCAGAAGTGTTACTATTTTGCTCTAACAATGCTTTAGCATAATTGCCGTTTGTTTGAGCAAGATTACTATCTTGTTCTGCAAAATTGGAAGTTTGTTCTGAGTTTTCTAATGCTTTCAGTCTTCTTGCTTCAGCACTTTTGAGACCTGCTTCAACTTTCTTTTCCCGTTTGTTAATGTATGTTCCTTTCCTTGTGCGAAGTGATTCACTCCAGAAATTATCTCCATCACTAACAAACAGACCGTATTCAACGCAAGAATTGATGATATTAGTAAGAAGTTCTACTTCCATATTCAAACTATAGGCAATACCTTTTACGTGCTTATGGCTTAATTGAGTGTCCTGATTTTCAAACATCATTTCAATCAATATCCAAAAAGCACCATAACCGGTGATACCGTAGTCAGCTCTTAGGCATAGAATCTTTTCATCATTCCTTGCATTTGTGTCGTGAGAAAAATAATATGCTTCTTTCATAACATTAACTGGTTATTTATTACAAAATCTTGATTTAAGATATTGCCAAAATATTCTAAACGGCAATTACTATTACCGTAAAATAGTCTGTCAATATTAGAACAAGATTTATCTCCACCAAATCTCTCTATCAGTGGTGTTATTGCATTTCTGTAAACTTCTGCTTTATTGATAAACTGTTCTATTACGAAGACAATTCTAAACCTATTAAACAGTTCTTGATGGCTTGGTGTGGTATAAACAAAAAGTGCATTCTCTATCACAAATTGGTCTATAAGTGCTTCTTCATAGCTTATGTATCCTTCTTCTTTGGACTTAATTCTTTTATCATATTTCTTAGTAACATTGTTATAAGATTTTATATCATTATCAATGTCGATAGCAAGAATTTGTGCCGAATCAATGTCCTTTATTGAAGGTTTCCTACCATTAGCATTTGCTCTTAATATACCTGGAGAAAATGCTAAGCCCTTTTGAATATGGCTTGCGAGTTCTTGACCTGTATATTCTATGTTTCTCCAACCATAAGTTGAAGGATTTGCCTTGTTAAGCATATTCTTATTGATGCTTAGTTTAATTTTTAATGATTCTTTATTTTCCATAGTTTTCTCCATTATTAAATAACAGCCCGACTATTAGGGGGAATGGCATATAAGAGGAAGAATATACCTAAAATAGCCGGGCAATCATTCATTATGCAACAAGTTCTGTATGAATATTTAAGTCAGAATCACCTACTTTTGTAACTATCATCTGTAATCCAGAATCAATTGCTTTTGTCTTGAATTCGTTAAAAGTATCTTTGTCAAGTCGTTCAATTCCGTCCACACAAATAATTCCAAGTTCGCTTGCTCTTATTTTTGCTACTTCAACTGCAATTTTTACTTGTTCGGCAGTATTCAGTTTGTCGAATACAATGTCTTTGCAATAGATTTCGCCTTCTTTGATTTCAAGGTCTTTAATTGGTAATTCTTTTAAGAGATTTTCTTTGAGCTTTTCCAAACCTGTTAATGCATTGCTTAACTTATCTGTTTCTTCTTTAAGCATTAAACATTCATTGTGAAACTGCTCAACTAATTCACGTGTTTTCTCTTGGTTTTGATATTGTTTGTGTTGCTCCTGAAGCATAGACAATTCTGTAATAAGCGGTAAATACTTATCTTCAAACTTTGAATGAATCTCGGTTTTTTGGTTTTCAAACCAATCATAGATTTCTTGTTTGCTGCTCTCGTGTTCGAGCCGAATCCTATTCATTTCATCTTGAAATCTTTCTTCTTCGTTGTCAAGTTTCTTAATTCTGATATTAACTGCTTGGTCTAAGAACATACTTTTTTTACCTTCCATTTCACCTTTTTTATTCTCCAAAGATTTAATCTTTTCAAGCAATTCATTGGGAGAATAATTCAGTTCTGCTATAGATTCTTTAAGTTGTGTCATAGTAGCAGATTTCTCTTTTAATGCTCTGTTTACACCTGTTCTTTCATCATAGAATTGTTTGTATATCCTGCCGATTACTTCAAGAGCGTGTCCGTTTAAATCATCTCGAACCCTGCCACTCATACCGTTTAAAGAACTCTCAAGATGGTCTTTTGTTAATTTCATTGGAATTGCTTCAAGCAGATAATTAACTCTATTCTTTTTATCTGCAGTTAGAAATTGCACTGGGTTGACTGATAACATATCAATAAGTTTGTCAATATAGGTTTGTGGCTTATTGATTCTGTTACCTTCTTTGTCTAATATTTTAACATCAGACTTATTTAGGGTAACAGTCTTGGTTAGTTGAACTCCATCATCGAGAACAAGAACAATTTCACCTTTATCTGTTCCGTTTCGGAGGAGCTTTGCATCATGACCACCGTTTAAGGCGTGTTTAATAGATTCAAGGATTGATGTTTTACCCGAACCATTTCTGCCCTCTATCAAAGTAAATTTACCGGGGTCAAATTCTAATTCTTCTATTCCAAGAAGATTTGCTATTTTGATTTTCTGGATTTTCATATCTAAGTCCCTTTGATTATTTGTAGAATCAATTTGATTTGATGATTGAATAACTTTTTGTTGTTTTGGCTCACTCTTATAGTCCGGAGTGAAATATTCTTCGAGCTTTTGGTTGTGAATAAACTTAACAAAATCTGTTAAGAGCTCATATAGGTCATCACTCAAGTCTGGATAAGCATTAAATGAAAACTGTTCTATATTTCTTAATTCAATTCCATTTACTTTATCTGACAAACAAAATACATTGTAATAAACTCGTTCTGCCTCAAAAATGTCAAGATAGTATTTCCATTGACAAGAATTGAAGTATCTTTCAAAATCAAACATTCCCCAGCAGGTTTTGTTTTCAATTATGTGGTTGCCATATAACTGGTCAACCTTGGCTACAACTTCAACTTCTTCATCTCCAATCTTATAGATTTTTGTTATCTTAACTTCAAATGGTGCGTCTTGAACGATTTTTTCATAGCAAGGAGATATAATATCAAAATCGAACTCAATACCATTTTTTGCTTTGAATACATTCCTTTCGGGAATAAATCTTTCTTCTGCTTTTTCGAGAATATCGTGGAATGCACTACCAAGATCCATATACCTTGACGGAGTAAATTCTCCACGTACCCTTTTGAGAAGGTCTTCAAGTTCAATTGAACCGTTTAAATAGTTCCTAAATGATTCAATAGTAGTTACAGCTACTTTAAGCATAACAATACCTCCGTTTCTTATTCCCAAGATACCTTTTCACCATTGGTTTAGGATTAACAGTATTTAGCCAAATTACTTTGGTTTTGCAAACAGAATCCTTGTCATCTACAAACCAGAGGATACTTATGTACTCTGACATCTTTTCTTCGTCATAGAAAATCTTATAAGAAGGTTTTAACAATGGATTACTTACCTTATGCTTAGAATGAATATAATAGATTATCTCACGAGTAAATACTGAAATTAAAGTATTCAATCTTGACTTGCCCGACCATTGTGGCAATTGCTTTCTGAAATCAATTTGTATCATAAATCCTCCTATCCGAAATTAAAGTCTGGTTCTTCAATTTCTATAGATTCCTTTTTAGATGTTGATTTGATTGTCTTTGCTATTTCTACAACTGCTGGTGCTTCAGTTTGAATTTGATAGAACTTCTTTTCATCTTTATTGAACTCTAAGTTCAGTTCTTTTGCACGGAGTTGGATTTTGTCCCAAATTTGCTTTTTTACTCCGTTTTTCATACTTGCAAGCTCTGGTAAAAAAGTGTTTATATCTGTCAAACTGCTCATACCTTGAACTTTTAAAGATAATTCTTTGATCAGTTTTATCGTGTCTGCTTGTGATTGAGTTTGACCGTTTATTGCAGATTTCATATCTTTAACTAATCCTGCAAAGAAATCCGGATTGTTGTTGAAATCAGGGATAGTCATTGCACTGAATTTAGCAGAATTTTTGCCAATCCAATAGTCAGTTGGATTGAAATCTATCGTTCTCTTATTATCTTTAATGAATAGATACCCTACAAAATCAGCTGTTTGTAGAACTCTGTCATAGCTCCCGCCTGTGATGGCGGGACGCTTGATTCTCAAATCACCTTCTTCCTTTTCTCTTACGTGAGCTATCATAACAACGTCTTTGCCAAGTGTTTTGAGTTTACCAACAAACAGTGAAAACTCATCTTTCAGTTTGCCATAAAATTGCAATTTGTTACGAGCAAGTTTTGGCTCTTGGTCAATTATCCAAGCACCCATATAGTCTAATAGGGTGTCAATGGTGTCAAGGATTACAGTATTGTAACTGCCGAATGTCTTTATTAATTCTCCAATATTATCGTTTATCTGCTTCCAGCTCTCGATAACAAGAACATCCTTCCTGAAATCACTTCTGTGAACGCCTTTGTCAAAATCCAATGTTAAAGGGCTTTCAGCCGTATTTACTAAGCTGGTTTTACCTGAACCAGGTTCTCCGTAAATAAGAATGTTGACTGTTTCAACGATTAAGGGTTCGTCTGATTTAACTATTTTAAACATATTAATTTACTCCTGATTTTATTAAAAAAACTGAAATTAAAAGCAACGCTATTGCTATATATAAGCCTGTTATGACTAATTTGTCGAGTGTTCTTTTCTCAAATGGAGATAAGTAATTGAATTTCTTTAATTTCAAAGGTTTCATCTCAATCTCCTAATTCATTGTTAGCTGTTGATAATGCTTAACTGCTGGTCTGTCATAGGTTTCTATATTGTTTAGAATACTCACCGAAGCAGTCTCAAGTTCATATCTGGTATCAGGTTGAACTTTTTGAGCAAGATATGTAATGCTTTGAACTGCACCGAAACCTGTTGTATCACCACCTTGAATAAAGTAGTTCAAAAGTTCATTCTTGCGTTCTTCTGAAAAGTTCAATGATAGACTGATATTTTGAATAGCATCTACGGGATGTTCCAATACTTTTGATCCTTTCAATGACATATCATCAAGAACATTTCCAAGGTAGTTTTCTGAGAGATAAGCATTCACGGCATCTTTTACTTGGAATTGAATTAGTTCAAGTTCTTTCTGCCTCGTGTTTTCACTCCAATCAAAACTGCCGATTTCCATTTTAGTTCCAAGATGTCTTTCGGCAATTTTATCCTTTTGGAGGATCATTCCATTTCGGCAAGCTAATACCATTAATCGTGGTGCTATTGTGAATGTTGCGTGCCCTGTTTCAGAATTTGAGAGGATAAAACCTGAACAAACCCCAAAACCACTATCGTTGTTTGAACCGTAAGGAACTTTATAATTTCTGAGTAGTTCCGGTGCTGACTTAACTATTTCCGGTGCTATAAACCTAACATACATTCTTTGTTCTGTCAAATCTGCACTATCAATAATTACTTTCTGGTCGGATTGTCTTATAGCTTCAAGAGCTGTTATTAATATGTCTAAATGGTCAATTACTTTGAATCTGTCTGATAAGAAAGCTCTTGCTATACCACTACCTCCGTTGTTATCTACAAAGCTTCTTAGGAAGTAGTTAGCAGGTTTTCGGTTTAGCCACTCAGTAACATTATAGTCGAGCATATCAACTGCTTCTTTACGAAGTCTTTCATAATATCTGCCAGGAATACCAAGTTTGTCTGATATTTGAGCGTGGCAAGAATCTGTAATATCGAAATAGTCGGTTTGCGAATCATTCGATATTGTGATTCCCGAATTTGATAAAAGGTTGAATAATTCTTTGTTTGGTTTTGAATCAGTCAAAGCAAGTTTCCCTTCTATCATTTTGAGTGAAGTAGAAGGAACAATTAAGTCCTTCTTCCTTAGCTTTTGACTCTCAAGCTCTTTTACCAAAGAACCCAAGTCAATTTTAGAAAAATTTGTTTGTTCCATAGGAAAATTCTCCTTATTTTTGTAGTTGAAAATTATAATGATTTTTAAAATCCTTTTGAGTACCATTCAAAGGGATTTTTTCGTTTTTATTCTTGCTAATGTAATCTGCGATTGCTTCTCTTACCTGCCAAGTTATAGGTTTTCTGATACCTTGCTCACGCAGGTTCTCACGGATTTCATACATATCTGATACTTGTTCAGGATTCAACTTCATCATATACATCTTGGGTTACTCCATTGATTTTCAAACCTAATTTTGCTATGATAGGGACTATTTCCATTTCGGAAACACTCCTACCGCCGTTTACATCCCAAAACATATCGAACCACCAACGCATACCCGGTAATCTGAATCGCCAAGTAGAGAATCGTGCTACATTGGTTTTGACCAAGAAAACAAAAACTGACCTATCTTCTGCTGTCTTGAAACTTCCAATTGGCTCAACATCTGAATCAATTTCATTTTTGACAAAGCTAATAAAATCGGAGAATTCTTCTTCTTTTAAAATACATCCTTCCCATACTGCTATTACTTTACCGTCTGGAGTATTCCAATCTGCTTCTTCTGAAAACCAAGTTGATGGTTCATCGGTTTGACTAAATAACCTTCTCATTTTTCCTCCAACTCAAAGTAACCTGAAATATCATTCTCGCTTACTATTTGGAGAAGGTTAAATTCCAACGCATTTGCATCCTGCCTATCTCGGCATTGGAAATACAAGGAACGAAATTCATAATTCAAGGCATCAGCATTGAACTTTGATTTACTGATGATAAGTTTCATCTTGTCAAAGTCTTCATTCGAGTTGCAAGTGAAGATTAGTTGCATTATTCATCCTCCTCAGAATCTTCGCCAAGTTCTGAAATTGTATCATCAACAGTTAGCAAAGAACCACCTAAAAATTCGTGTTCTTTGAGAATAGCTGTTTTGATATGAGCGTACCAATAACATTTAGCACGTTCTTTTGTCATACCTTCTGGTAGAAGGTCTTTAGCTTCTTCGAGTAATTCAAGCATTTGCTCTTTAATCTCGGTAAGCCTTTCAATTGCTTCTGCATTTTGCATAAGTTTATCCTTATATTATTTATAAATAGCTCATAGTTATTCTATGAGGCAAAAATTTCAGTTCTGAAAAATTCTTCAATTGATTTATTTGACAATACTGCAGATTCTTGTCTGCTTCTTACCAATTTATTTTGCTTTGGCTTCTTGATTTCCAAATCACGCAATTCAAGTTTCCTTTCATGGTAAGCTAAAACTTCACGATATAGGGTTTTTAGATACTTCCTGCCATCGCTTGCATTTGTATCAACCCACGAGCGGATTTCATTTGTCTCCATAAGTTTTTTAGCTTTGGAATATGCTACTTCTAAGACTTTGGCTACTTCAGAAGGTCCAAGCTCTGTTTCGGATTCTATATGTCTTAGTTGTTTCATTATTTAATCGATTAAAGTATAGACAAATTAACAGTTCTTCAAAGTTGTTTTGTTATGACCTGAAAATAAGGCTTGCAAAGAATCCCTTATTAGCATTACAGCCGCATTTGCCTTGGGGCGTTTCTCAAGCTCTGCAAAGGCAACAAGCATGTCATGCTCTTTCTTGTTCATCGAGAGCATAACGTGATATTTTTTCTCACCTTTGGGTCTTCCAATATTATTTTTCATATCAACCTCATTTTGTTCTTGTAATAGTTCCAAAATTTTACTATTTTTGAATAAGTAGAATTTACAAAAATGTAAATTTAACTAATACAAAAATAGTTAATTTTGAGATAAATTACAAGAGATTTTTTCAAAATTTTCAATTTTTTTTGAACTTTTTTTGAATTAATTAGGTTTAAGACAAAATGGAAATGGAATTTGGGAAACGGTTAAAGACTTTCGTTGTAGCTGCCTACGATGAAATAAGAGATTTCGCTGCTGATTGTGGCGTTAGTCCAAGCACTGTCTCTATGTGGTTTGCAAGCAAAAAAGTGCCCGGTGCGGAATCTGTAGAAAAGATTTACAATGCTGGTTGCTCAATTGATTGGCTAATAAGCGGGAACGGTGAAATGCTTGCTATGAACGAATCGGGCAAGAAAATCCGTGAAAAACTAAATATGCCGGATTCCGAACAGGAAGAAATCCATTCTATTACCTATGAGAAAATGGTTCAAGTGCCTTTCGTCAAAGACCTTCGTGTACTTCTGCGTGAAGACATTAAGGAACTACTGCAACAAGCTCTTGCAGGTCAAAAAATCAAATAATGTAAAATATCAGAAATGGAGAATAAATGGAAACTTTAGTAGTTTATGCAGAACCTATTGAAAATTTTGTGAAATTACCTTCACTTATTTCTGCTTTTTCTTGTGGATTTGGGAGTCCTTATGACGATGGATATGAATTCCACGATGTTCCTGAATCTGTTGCAAATAAAGCAAAAGATGGATATGTTATTGAAGCCACAGGTAAAAGTATGGAACCTGTTATTACCGAAGGGGACAAACTTTTAATTGACCACGATTTGCCACCTCAGAAGGGTGATATTATCGTAGCATATCTTAATGGTGATTTTCTAATCAAGACTTATAAGCCTGTTAATGGTCAAACTATTCTGCTTTCTCAAAATATGGATTATGACCCGATTGTTGTTAATCCTGAAGATAACTTTCAAGTTCTGGGTGTTGTAATTTATAACTTAAAGAAAATAAATGGTAGAAGCTAAAGATGACTTATGATGAATATATAAAGATAGCTGATGATAATGATTTGTATTATTTAACCAAGAACCTTCTAATCAAGGAACATCAAGGTTATGTTAAATCAAGCAAAATATTAGACTTGTTGCAAAAGGAAGCATCTCGTAGGAACGCTTCTTTTGTAAACGATGCTTTAAATGAAATAGCTCTTTATATTCAAGCAAACGAGGATTTTCAAAATGTTTTCAGTGAGCACTTGACTACTTTACCGTTTAATCACAATAAGTTAAATGGTGACATTCATAAAATACTTAACCACCCTGTAGTTTTAAGCAGAAAGAATGGTCTCCAAGATCAAGAACCTACAGTTATAGAAAGTTGCTTTGAATCAGAAAGTGATTACTTCTTTTGTAAAGTTAAGGGAAATGATCTGTTTGATGATGTAAATAGCGATACTTTTGGTATTGTTGTTAGGAAAAAAAGTAATCCATTGAATGGGCAAAATATTGTTGTCAATTATCAATCTAAAATCCAAGTAAAGAAGTTCTACAAAAAAAATGGTAAGGTCTGGTTAATGTCTGGTAAAGACAATTCCAACAAAGTTGAAGTTCAAGAAGATGAATTTAAAATATTAGGAGTTGTAACTCAAGTAGTTAAGGAGATAAAAAGATGAGATTAAATCAATATTCAATCAATTCATTTTTAGAATTCTTCTTCGCTACTTTGACCGATTCAATTTTTGGTATATTGAAGTTGGGTAGCTATATAATTAGAGGCTTAAACTGATATGGCAAAACTATATCCAGAATATAATCAATTACTTAAAGAAAATCCTACTGAGGCAGAATTAAGGATTATCGAACTCGTCAATAAATTTGACGATTCCTATGAATTGTTCTACAAACCTTTTCTTAATGGTGATATCCCAACCTTTGTTTTGGTTAAGAAATCTTACGGTCTGTTTATTTTTGAAGTATTTACTGATAATATTTTTGATTATGAAATTGACAATAAATATCTTAAAAAGAAAAGCAATGATGGGGAAATTGAACTTGTTTCACCTTTTGCAAAAGTTGACACACTTAGAACTCATTTTATAAATTTACATTTCAAAGAACTTTTCGAGAAATTGTTAAAAGATTACCATTATAGGAAGATTATCAATAGTGTAGTTTACTTGCATAATACTTCTTCCGATGAATTTGAAAAATGGTATAGCTCAAACTTTTCATCTAAAAAGTCTTGGAAATTATTTGATACTCAAGTAGTTACAAACGATACCTTAACTAAAGAAAGATTCTATAGAATGTTTCAATTAAGCGGTTTTCAAACTAAGAGTAAATATTTTTCCGATGAACTTTATAAACAGCTTTTCAGATACTTGAAACCTTCCTATCATCGTATTGATAATGGAACATTCATCAACTTTTCCGATGAACAAATAAAGATTCTTCGCAATCCAAATAATGCAAAACTTAGGAAAATAAGAGGCGTTGCTGGTTCAGGGAAAACTCTTTTATTAGCCAAAATGGCTGTAGATGAATATGTTAAGACTCAAAGAAAGGTTTTAATTCTTACATATAACTTATCTCTAAGAAACTACATCTATGAGCAAATTAACAGAATTCCTTCGGATTTCTCCTGGGATGGTTTTGAAATTAGAAATTACCATGAGTTCTTTAAGTACAAGGCAATGGAATACAATCTTCAAATCAAATATATATCAGATTTCGAGAACAGATACTTTTTTGATAGAGTGAAAGACCAAATTACTCGTTACAATACTATATTTATTGATGAAATTCAGGATTATAAAGAGCATTGGGTAGAAATAATCAAAAAGTTCTTTTTAGCAGAAGGCGGTTCTTATACGGTTTTTGGAGATGAAAAACAGAATATTTACGATAGACCAATGAATCCCGAAGATGACAAAAGACCTTATACTGGCGTACCGGGTAAGTATTGGAACATATTGGAAGAAACGGCAAGACTTTCAGATACCATTAGAGAGTTAGCCCAACAATTCCAGGAAACTTTCCTTGGCAATAAGTATAGGAAAGATTTAATAAAGCAGACATCAGTATCCATAGATTTTTCAAATGCATTTGGTACTACAACGAATACAGTCAATTATCAACTTTTATTAAGAGGTAACAACAGCACCTATGATTTGTATAAGTATATACATCAAAAAGTTAGAGAATTGAATGTTCATCCACACGATATTGGAATATTAGGTTCGAGGGTTGAATATATCCGAGACTTATCATTTCTGTTTGAAAATATGGACGGCGAAAAAACTACCCTTATGTCCGAATCTAAAGAGGAATGGTGGAGGTTGCTTCTATCAGATACTCAAATCGTTCCTATTGAGAATAGAATTGATAAGTTTTTCAAACCTATGATTCAATTTTGTCCTTCTTTAAAGGCACTTGCTTCATATACTCAAAACGAAAATGAATTATATGAAAAGTTGAAAGAGCATTATTTAAGTGAAGCAAAGGGAACAGTTTTAAGTGGTGAAAGAAATTCAAATGATTTTAGAAAATGTATAGAAGAATTTGAAGTTACAGAGCATTTGATTGCACAAGGTAAAATCACTCTTGAACATTTCTATCCTGACTGGCATCAGTTAAATAACAAGATTTTGCAAGATAACTTGAAACCTGAAATTGCTACATCATTTAGGAAACTAACTCAAAAATCAACTGTTTTCGACTTCAACAAAGCAGTTAAAGTTCTACCTTCAATGATTAAGAAAAAGTATGAAACTCAAATTCAGTACTTAAAGAATTTGGCTGAATCATATAACTATCTTACTGACCAACTTGAAACCATTAGGAGAAGTAAGAAGTTGAATTTCCGAATGAAAACAGACGGAACGATGAAACTTTCAACTATTCATAGTTTCAAGGGTTGGGAGATTCATACATTATTCTTGATTCTTGATGGTCAGGAAGAAGACCAGAAATTCCTTACTGATGAACTTGTATATACCGCAATAACAAGAGCAAGATTTAACATTGTTATACTCAATCTGGGGATGATGAAATATCATCAATTTTTTGAAAATTCAATAAGATTAGGAATATAAAGAAATGAAGACATTATCAAAAGCTGGTATAGTAATTGACAAAGATTCAATAATGAAATGTTGTTGTAATTATATAAGAAAAGTATGTTGATTTGGTGTAATAATTTAAGTCGGATTATGTATAACTTTATAGGTTATTTAAATGGAAATTAAAACAATTTTAGCTCAAATAGATATTGGTACTTTTGCACTGCCTGAGTTCCAAAGGGGTTATGTTTGGAATCGTGACCAAGTAAGAAAAATGATAACATCTTTATATAAAGGTTATCCAATAGGAAGTTTGTTGGTTTGGACAACAAAAACTGATGGAGCTACTGTCAGGGGTGACGGAGCTGTTTATCCTGGAACTGTCAAACTGATTCTGGATGGTCAGCAAAGAATAACCAGTTTATATGGCATTATTCGTGGAGTTCCTCCAAAATTTTTTGATGGTAACTCTACAGCATTTACTGGTCTTTATTTTAATTTGAAAGAGCAGGAATTCGAGTTCTTTTCACCTTTGAAAATGAAAGACAATCCATTTTGGATAAATGTTACCGAGTTAATGAAATCAGGTTCTGGTGTATTTATCGGTAAAATTTACTCTCTACCTGACGTTCAAAATGATATTCAGAAATACATTGATAGGCTTAATCAGTTAGACAGGATCAAAGACATTGACTTGTTTATTCAGGATGTTGTAGGAGAAGACAAGACCATTGATGTTGTTGTTGACATATTTAATAATGTAAATAGCGGAGGAACTAAACTTAGCAAAGGTGACTTAGCTCTTGCTAAAATATGTGGTGAATGGTCAGATGCAAGAAATGAAATGAAGAACTTGTTAAGTAAATGGACTAAGGCAGGTTTTAACTTTAAATTGGAATGGCTTTTAAGAAACATTACAACTCATGCTACCGGAGATGCTTATTTTTCTGCACTTAAGGACATCAAAACAGAACAATTTAAATCCGAGTTAAAAGAATCAGAAAAAGCAATTGATTTCGTTCTTAATCTTATATCATCAAGGCTTGGCCTTGATCATGATAGAGTGCTTGGTAGTCGTTATTCTATTCCTCTAATATTAAGACTTATTAAACAGAATCCTAAATTAAAAAGTGATTTGAAAAGCTTAGATAAAATTTTGTATTGGTATATTCATACTTTTCTTTGGGGGCGTTATGCAGGTTCTACAGAAAGTGTTTTATCTCAGGATCTAAATATTGTGGAATCTCAGAACAAATCAATTGATGATTTAATCCAGATGCTAAGACAAAACAGGGCAGATTTAAAACTATCACCTCAAGATTTTAGTGGATGGAGCACTGGAGCAAGGTTTTATCCTCTTCTTTATATGCTAACCAGAGTTTGCCATACTCGAGATTTAATGACTAATATTGAACTAACAAATCATCTTTTAGGCAAAATGAGTAGTCTCGAAGTACATCATATTTTTCCAAAAGCACAGCTTTATAAATTGAATTATTCAAGAGCTGAGGTTAACGCTCTATCTAATTATACTTTTCTTACTAAAGATACAAATCTTTATATATCGGATAGACTTCCATCAGATTATCTAAAAGAATTTTCTGATAAAAATCCTGGAGTACTCGAGTCTCATTGGATACCAACTGATGAATATCTATGGAAGATTGAAAATTATCTCGATTTTATGGAAGCAAGAAAGAAATTACTTGCTAAAGCAGCTAATGATTTTTTGAATCAATTATACTCTGGCTCTGTTAAGGAAAGTGAAATTCAGGATTTTGCAAATAGAGAAGTTATCACCACTACTGATATTTTAGGTGGTATTGCAGATGAAGAAGAAGAATCAATTATCAAAAACATTAATGAATGGATTTTATCAAAGGGTTTACCTGCTGGAGAATTTCAGTTTGAACTTATCTTTGGTGAAAACAAAACTGCTATAATAGATTTAGCATGGCCAGACGGTATTCAAACAGGTTTAAGTAAACCTGTAGCTTTTATTCTAAATGAAGAAAAAGAGCTTGAAGAAATTTTGAATAAGGCTGGATTTACATTCTATACAGATTCTGAAGATTTAAAAAAATATATTACAAATGAAATCTTGGGTTCAATTAATACAGACTAATATTTTGGAGTCACAAGGTAATAGAATACAAACGAATTTAAGAAAAGAGATGAAAAAAGATTATGCGTAAACAGAAAATAACATTAAGCCAACTTGAAAATTTCTTGTTTTCTTCGGCTGATAAAATTCGTGGCAAACTTGATGCTTCGGAATTTAAGGAATATATTTTCGGGATGTTGTTTATTAAAAGGATGTCCGATGAATTTGAAGTTAAATATCTTGAACTAAAAAAAAGGTATTCTTTTCTCGAACAACTGCAATTAGAGGATATTTTAGAAATTCCCTCCTCTTATTCTGATACTTTCTTTGTTCCTAAAAGGGCAAGATGGTCAGAAATTAAAGATTTGAAGGAAAATGTTGGAGAATCGTTAAATATCGCTATTTCTTCTTTGGAAGAATATAATGATGCATTGCGTGGCGTTTTGGCAGATAATATAAATTTCAACAAGACTGTTAACAACAAGCAAGTTCTTTCAAAACAGCAGCTTATTGACCTTATAAATCATTTTAATAATTTTCCGAAATTGATAAACGAGAATTTCGAGTTTCCTGATTTACTTGGAGCGGCTTACGAATATTTGATTAAGTTCTTTGCCGATTCTGCAGGGAAAAAAGGAGGCGAATTTTATACTCCTAATGAAGTAGTTCGATTAATGGTACAGATTTTAAAACCTCAAGAAGGAATGTCTGTTTACGACCCTACTGTTGGTTCTGGAGGTATGTTGATTCAATCTATGCAGTATGTTGAGGAGCAAGGGCAGAATCCAGATAATCTACTTCTATTAGGTCAAGAATCAAATGGTACTGTATGGTCTATTTGTAAAATCAATATGATTCTTCATGGAATCAAAGACCCAAGAATTGAAAATGGAGATACTATACTCGAACCTTTGCACAAACACGAGAATGGAAGACCTAAAGATGATTTTGATAGAGTTATTGCTAATCCCCCGTTTTCACTTAACTACAATAAAGCAAATATACAAAATCCACAGAGATTCAAGTATGGCTTTGCTCCTGAAACAGGCAAAAAAGCTGATTTGATGTTTGTTCAACACATGATTTATAGTTTGAATCGTATCGGTAAAATGGCGACTGTTATGCCTCATGGTGTTTTGTTTAGAGGTGGTAAGGAAAAAGTTATAAGGGAAGGTATTGTCAAGGATGGAATTATTGATTCAATTATTAGTTTGCCTGTTGGTTTGTTCTATGGAACCGGTATTCCAGCTTGTATTTTAATTGTTGATAAAAACAAACCGGAAATAAGAAAAAATAAAATCCTATTTATAAATGCTGATGCTGAATTTGCTGAAGGTAAAAGGCAAAATAAACTTAGACCTGAAGACATAGAAAAAATAGTATTTGTATTTGATAATAAACTTGAGATTCCTAAATATTCAAGACTGGTTGACATAGCAGAAATTGAAGAAAATGACTTCAACTTAAATATTCGCAGATATGTTGATAATACTCCAGAGCCTGAACCCGAAGATGTTAAAGCTCATTTGATCGGAGGAATTCCTTTAATCGAGATTTCGAGTTATCAGAAATTTTTCAATAAATTTGACTTTGATTATAAAGATGTATTCTACAAGCAAGACAAAAATTATCAACTTTTTAAAGATATAATTCAATCAAAAGAAAGTATTAAACAACTAATAGAATCACATCAATCTATCATAAATACATATCGAATTCTTAATAAGAAAATCTTAGAATGGTGGGAGGAAGCTAAAACCAAATTTGATAATTTTAAAAATGAGGTCAAAAATAATGAGATTAGATATGGTGTCGTTGCTGAAGGTATTGCAGATTACCTTACAATTAGCAATGGAAATATTCCAACTATCAGAAGCGAATTGATGTACTTACTAAAGAAAAATCTTTTGACATCAACAGTTTTAGACGAGTTTCAAGCCGCCGGTGTGTTTGTAAATTGGTGGCAGAATATAAAATATGATTTAAAAACAGTTTCATCATCTGGGTGGGAGCCAAACATTATTCCTGATGAATACATTATTGAGAAATTCTTTGCCCTTGAAAAGGAAGAAATAAATATAACTGAAGCTAAAATTTCAGAAAAAGAGTCGGTTCTTGATGAAATTATTGAAGATATTGACTATGAGCCGGATGAAGATGAAAAAGTTACTTTAACAACCATTAAAGAATATCTTCAAAATCAAATCAATGACCTTGAAGAATTAAAAGATAAGAGCGCTAAGGTAGAAAAGAATAAATACCAAAAGCAATTGAATAGCATTAAAGCTACCGAATCAGAATTGAAAGAACTCAATAAACTATTTAAGACTAAAAACACAGACTTGATTCTAAAAATTGAACTTAAAAAATATGGTATTGATGACTCTATTGCAGACTATCAATCTGCTTATGATGAAGCTCTTGCTGAACTCTCAAAGTTTAACGAAGAATTGAAAAAAGTTCTTTCCAATGCCCAATTGGATTTTGATGAAAACTCTACTTTGGAAGAAATTATTAAAGCTATTCAATCCAATATCAATAAGCTAAAAAAATCAAAGGATAAAATCGAGAATCAGAAAAATGGTTTCTATCAATCAAATCTGAAAATATTCCAAACTCTTAAAAAGAGCTTTGACAAAATGCAAAGCCAGAAACTTATTATCGAAGTAGCTATAAAGAAAATTGAAATTACTTTCAAAGAAATAGGAGGTCAAATTACTGAGGAACAAGCTAAAGAGCTAATTCTTAAAAAGCTATTCGACACGGCAAATAACGAATTGCTAAGATACCTCAATTTCGAGAAAAGAGCTTTAATCTCTGCTCTCGAAAATCTATGGGATAAGTATTCTACTCCTTTAAAACAGATTGAGGCAGAAAGGAATGATACTCTTGAAAAGCTATATAAATTTTTGAAAGAGTTAAAGTATGTTTGACAATCAAGAACGATATTAATATGAAAATTTTAAAAGGGAATCTTATGAATTTAGATGATTTTGCGAAAATTGGTAGTGGTATTGGTGGGATTATTGCACCAATAATTACTTTAATATCTCTAATATTTGTATATTTGGCGTACTCGAGACAAATTGAAGCAAATACATTGATGCGAGAATCACAAACACAACAATCAATACAATCAGATATTAGTGGTTTATATAAAATGATAGAAAATTTAAAGTTCTACCCTACTGTTAAGGAAAACAATACAGAAATGGTTGTTGAATTTTCACAAAGAGCTTCAATTGAGGTTTTTGCAGATTTGTTTAGGGCTTCTGATAATCATGATGAACTCCTAAACAATGTATTCTTTGAAGATTTATATTTTGTTATAGGCAGATTCGATGTTGTACTTACCAGAATTTTCTCGGCAAAAATTAATGATGACTTGAAATATGAATTATTTAGAGATATTTCTTTTCTGTATTCTTCAAAGTGTATGAAAGGTATGACAGAATTGTTAGCTGTTGAAGAATTTGATAAAAAGCTCAATGCAACAATTGGTTCAACAGGGATTAATAAGGTTGACCATTATAAAATGATGCTTGATGCTCACAAAAAATTCATGGACTTGATTTTAAAATTACAAGTGTAAGTTAGGAAAAAAGAAAAGATTATGAGCAAGTGGGAAAAAGTAAAGTTAAAGGATATAATAGAATTCACAATTTCTGGGGAATGGGGTTATGAACCAAAGCAAAGTGAATTTTCACTGGTACTGCGTTCAACAAATTTTACTGATTTTGGAGTAATTGATTATTCTGATATTGCGAGTAGATTTGTACCAGAAAGTATTCTTAATAAAAAAAGAATTAAAAAGGGATATTTGCTTGTTGAAAAATCTGGTGGAAGTGATAAAAAACCTGCTGGTAGGGTTGTTTATTGTGATAAAGATTTTGAAGGAACTTGTTCCAATTTTATTGAAATTGTTAAGATAAATGATAAATATGATAGTAAATACATTTTGTATTTTTTCCTTAATAACTATCATTCTGGGAGATTAAACAAATATCAACAACAGACAACGGGGATTATTAATTTTAAATTTAATGAATATCTCGAAGAATTTTGTTTTCTTCCAATAGATAAATCCATCCAATCCCGAATAGCTGAAATACTCACTACTGCTGATAAAGCAATTGAAGAAAGCGAAAAGCTAATTGCTAAATACAAGAGAATGAAAACCGGAATGATGCAAGACCTGCTTACTAAAGGTATAGATGAAAACGGAAATATACGCTCTGAAGCAACTCATAAATTCAAAGATTCGCCACTTGGCAGAATACCTGTTGAGTGGGAAGTGAAGAGATTGGAAGAGGTTTGTATTTATGTCAGTGATGGCTCGCATTTTAGCCCTAAAGCACGAGAAGAAGGTTTTGTTATTGGCAATGTAAAAGATATGGAAGAATTTGATTTTAATTATAATTCTTGTACTAAAATTTCTATCAGAGATTACGAAGTCCTTGTTTCACAAAATTGTCAGCCTCTGAAAGGTGATATTCTTTTATCTAAAGATGGTACTATAGGCAAAGTATTTGTATTTAATAAAGATAAAAAAATTGTAATCTTGTCATCAATCGCTATATTGAGACCATCGGACAAATATTCTTCTTTATATTTATCATATTTATTGAAATCTCAATACTTCAATAAAAATCTAATAAAATTTATATCTGGAAGTGCTCTTAAAAGAATTGTGATAAGAGATATAAAAAAAATGATATTTCCTTTGTCTTCTGATGAAAGAGAACAAAATAGAATATGTGATTATTTAAGTGAAATTGATTCTTTGGTTTTTGTAGAAACAGAAACCCTTTCTAAGCTCAAACGTCTTAAAGCCGGGCTAATGAATGACCTTTTGAGTGGAAAAGTGGAAGTAGTTGATAATTGAAAGTTGATAGTGGAGAATTGAAAATTGAAAATGGAGAATTGAAAGTTGAAAATGGATAATTGAGAGTTAAAAAAAAGGAAATATAAAGTATTATAAAGGCAAAACAAAGTGTTTTAAAGGCAATGTGAATTGTTTTAAAGGCAAAATGAAGTATTTTTAGGGCAATACAAAGCAATTTAAAGGAATTTTTGAGTTATTTAATGAAAAAATGGATTGAATTTATGATTTTTAGAAATAAAAAAAACAAATGAAAAATTATTAAGAAGGATAATTATGTCAATACCAATAAATGTAAACGAATTACTTTCAGGTAAAGTAGTTGAATATGAACGGATTGAATTTAAAAAAGGTTGGAACCCTTCAAAGATAATGCAAACCGTTTGCGGCTTTGCCAATGATTTTGAGAATCTTGGAAGCGGATATATAGTTGTTGGCATAGAAGAAATCAATGGTATGATAAAACGCCCGATTGAAGGGTTCCCTATTGATGATTTTGACAAAATCCAAAAAGAACTGATAGGTTATTGCAATTTGATGAGTCCGGCATATTTTCCACATATATCACTCGAAGAATTTGAGAATAAAAATTTGCTTGTATTATGGGTACCGGCTGGTAGTAACAGGCCATACAAAGTACCTAAAGATGTAACTTCAAAACATAAAGTTTGGGAATATTACATAAGGCAATATTCAAGTACAATTGTTGCTAATATCGAACAACAAAGAGAGCTGATTTCACTTACAGCAAATATCCCATTTGATGATAGAATTAATCGAAATGGTAAAATAGAAGATTTGAGTCTTACTTTAATTAAAAACCACTTGTATGAAATACGAAGTAAATTATATAATGATAGTTTGAAATTAACAATAGAGGAAATTTGTAAACAAATGAACCTATCGGAAGGAACTTCAGAAAATCTTTATCCTAAGAATATTGCATTGATGATGTTTAGCGATGCTCCTGAGAATTATTTTCCGAATTGCCGAATAGATATCATTGAATTTCCAAACGGAATCACTTCAAACAAATTTTTTGAAAAATCTTTCACAGGTCCTATTCACATCCAATTGCGAGAAGCATTGGCATATATTAAAAGCAATATTATCAAGGAAAAAATAATTAAAGTTAAGAACAGAGCCCAATCAATAAGATTTTGGAATTATCCCTACCAAGCATTGGAAGAAGCACTGGCAAATGCTGTTTATCATAGAAATTATGAGATAAATGAACCAATTGAAGTAAGAATTTTACCAAACTCAATTGAAATAATTAGTCAAGGCGGGGTTGAACCATCAATTCGACCTGATGATTTGACAAAAGGTATAATTAGGGCAAGAAGATATAGAAACAGACGGGTAGGTGAATTTTTAAAAGAATTAAAACTAACTGAAGGCAGGGGAACAGGTATCCCAACCATCTTAAATGAACTTGAGAAGAACGGTTCACCATTACCATCCTTTGATACTGACGGAGATAGAAGAATGTTTTTTATTGTAGATATTCCCATTCATTTAGATTTTATCAATCCGATTAGTAACCAAGATAGTAACCAAGATAGTAACCAAGATATTTTTATATTAATTTTTTGCAAAGAACCAAAATCACGGAAAGAGATATTTGATTCTTTGGGTTTATCAAATCAATACAAAAATTTCAAAAATCATATAGAACCTCTTATAAAAGATGGATTACTTGAAATGACCCTTTTAGATAAACCAAAAAGCAAAAATCAGAAGTATATAACAACTAAAAAGGGTATCATTTATTTTGAAAATAAAGATTAAGGAATAATTATGACGAAGCAAGATTATGATTTACACGAGAAAGAGTTTGTTGAGGAACCGTTTCTTTCCCAACTCGAAACTCAAAAATGGCTTGTTAAAAGACTTACAAGCAATCAAAAGCCGGAAGATTCATTTAGGGAATCATTCAGTGATGTGGTATTATTACCTGAACTAAAAAAATCATTGGTTGCAATAAATCCTTGGCTGGAAGAAGACCAATTGCCGGAATTGATAAGAAGAATTACATCATTCGGAACTTCGTCATTAATTGAAGCAAATAAATCAATTCTGCAATTATTAATCGAGAATACTTCAACAGATGTGAACAGACAAACCGGAGAAGCAAGCCCAACAGTCAGATATATTGATTTTAAAAATATTGACAATAATGCATTTCTTGCAGTTTCTCAAATGAAGTTCAGAGTTCCGGGAACAGATAATTTTATATATCCTGATATTGTTTTATTTGTAAACGGCTTGCCATTGGTGGTTATTGAATGTAAATCTCCAAAGAAAAACAACCCTATTGGTGAAGCAATTGAGGACTTGATGGATTATTCAGGTCAATCCGGGGAATCATATAAGAAGTCAAGTAATCAACAACTTTTTTATTATAATCAGTTTATAGTGGCAACCGATAGGAACAGAGCGAAGTTTGGCACAATTACAACAAAAATAGAAAAGTATTTTTATCGTTGGACAGATCCATATCCATACAGTATTGATACCTTGGAACATGGCGATTCATCACCCAATGAACAGCAACGATTAATACTTGGAATGTTGTCGCATGATAATCTACTGAGTATTATCAAATCATTTACAATATTTAGCACGAATAGTGAAGGAAAATCTATCAAAATTGTTGGTAGATACCAACAATTTCGAGCAGTGAAGAAATCAGTTCAAAAAATGTTAAATGGTAATAACCGATTAGAAAAAAGCGGAATCATTTGGCATACGCAAGGTTCTGGAAAATCCCTCACAATGATGTTCATGGTTCGTGAAATGTACAATCATGAACAACTAAGAAAGTATAAAGTTCTCTTTATTACTGATAGAACTCAACTCGAAGACCAATTAAATACAACAAGTCAGAGTATAGGTTTTACGGTAAATGTAGCAGATAGTATATCAAAATTAAAAGAATACCTAAGAACGGATAGCTCTGATTTGGTAATGGGTATGATTCATAAGTTTCAACCTTCAGATTTAGAAATCGTATTCCCAATTCTCAATCCAAGTCCAAATATTCTAATTATGATTGATGAAGCTCATCGGTCAATTTACAAAAAGTTAGGAGCAAATTTGGATAAAGCTTTGCCTAATGCCGCAAGAATAGCATATACAGGAACCCCAACAGATAAAACAGAAAAGGAGTTTAAGGATTATATAGACAAATATACAATGAGGCAAGCTATTGATGATGGGGTTACTTTAGAAATTGTATATGAAGGAAGAACACATAAAGCTCAAATAGATAATAAACCTGATGCTGACAAAAGGTTTGAAGACGTATTTAGTGATTATAATATAGAGGAACGTCTTCAAATTCTTGGCTTTGGCACTAGAGATGCATACCTTGAAGCTCAAACAACAATTGAAGCCAAGGCTTCAGATATTATTAAACATTATATATTTCAGGTTTTTCCTAATGGATTTAAAGCTCAAATTGTAGCAAATTCCAGAGATGCCGCCGCCAGATATAAATCAGCTTTGGAACAAGCTATTAAGAAAGAAATTGAACAATTACATCTTTCAAATCCTTATTGTATTGATATTGATACATTAAGAAAACTTGAAATTGCTGTTGTTGTTTCCGGATTATTCAATGATAAACCACATATTAAACCTTTTACAAGCAATAACTATCACGAGAAATCTATTGCAAGTTTTAAAATTCCTTATAACAAAATAAATAAGGAAGAGAATATTGATGGTAATATTGGAATAATTGTTGTCAACAACATGCTTTTAACAGGTTTTGATGCTCCGATAGAACAAGTTCTTTATATCGACAGAATAATAAAGGCACACAATTTATTACAAGCTGTTGCAAGAGTGAACCGAATTGAAGAAAATAAAACCAAAGGATTCATAGTTGATTATGTAGGAATTGGTCATCATCTGAAAGAAGCCTTAGACGACTATGATGAAAGAGAACAAAAGGAAATCATTGATACTTTTGGGAATGAAGAGAGTGAATTGAACGACTTAATGCAAGCACATTCTGAAATATGGGATTTTGTTAAAAAGCACGGAATAAATGATTTATCTGATATGGATGCGATATACGATTTGTTTTATGATGAAGATATAAGATTTCAATTTATGTTGGCATTTCAAAAATTCAGTAAAAATTTGGACTCTGTGTTTCCAAGAAAAGAAGCTTTGGAATATTACGATGATTTTAAATTATTTTCAGCTGTGAATATCCAAGCTGGTGCTCATTTTAAAGATGATCGTTTGAGTATGAAATCAGTTCCAGAGAAGTTGAGAATAATCACTGACGAGTATCTTGTTTCAAAAGGTATTTATCAAAAGATAAAACCTATCGAAATTCTTGACGACAGATTCATGGAGCATGTTCAGCAGAAAAAACGAGCTAAAACTAAAGCTTCTGAAATTGAACACGCAATTAGACATCATATAAATATTAATTACAATGAAGATCCTGATCTTCACGCTTCATTTGCAGAATCTTTATCAAGTATTCTTGAAGAATTCAAAAACAATTGGGAAATGATTTATAAAAAACTTGAAGAATTGCGAGAGCGAATGAAGAATGCAAAAAAAGAACCAACCTATGGTCTTCATATTAGAAAAGAAATGCCGATTTTTAGAAAGCTTAAATCCTTATTCTTTGAGGATAAAGACCTTGAAGAAGATTCAATAGCTTATATTGTAAATCTAACTCAATTAATATTTATCAAAATCGAATCAGAAATTAGGTTACAGGGATTTTGGAATAGTACAATCCCTCAGAATAAACTAAAAGCTTCAATTCAAGATATTTTAATATCGCCAGATTTTAAACAAAAATATCCTGAAATTTTTAAAAGAGTTTTTGATGAAAGAAATAAGTTTATAACGGAATTGATGCTTTGGGCAAAAGATAATCATTTTACAATTATAACTGAAGATTAATGGATATAACATATAAAATAGAATATCGTAAAAGAAAGAACATCACTATTTCGGTAGAGAGGGACAAAACAATTATTGTTAAAGCTCCTCCAAATGCAAGTATTGAATATATTGATAAATGTGTCAATCAGAAAAGGCTCTGGCTCTATAATAAGTTGAATCATTCTCAAAAATATAAAGAAAAGCAAACGAAAGAATTCATCAATGGGAGTTCCGTTTACTATTTAGGACGTCATTATAAATTAGAAGTAGTTGATGATGAGAGTGATTGCATTTATTTTAAAAGTAAGTTTTTCATTTCAAAAAAATCTTTGAAATCAGCCGAACAATTATTACAAAGTTGGTATCGTAGCAAGGCTGAAGAAAAAATCAGACCTAAGATTAGATATTTTGCTGAGAATTTGGGTGTCCAGTATAATAGTTTAATGATTACGGATATGAAGTACCGTTGGGGTTCTTGTACACCCAAAAATAATATTAATTTCAATTGGAGATTGATAAAAGCACCATCTTTTGTGATTGATTACATTGTTGTCCACGAACTGACTCATTTGATTGAAACTAATCACACAAAAAAGTTTTGGGATATTGTTTCAATACAATTGCCAAATTATCAAAAAGCAAAAGAATGGCTTAAAGATTTTGGAGAGTTATTAGATTACTAAAAATTAAACAACATGCGTAAATATTGATATTTAATGTCAACCCTTTAGGTCCATTGAAATAAATGTTGAATGGTGTGTTTTATAATGAAATACAAAAGAAAAATGAACATAAAATGTGTATATTGTAAAGAATATTTTGGCTTACAAATCGTCATAATGCAATGATATTACAATGACTTAGCAGTCAACTAAATTATAACAATATTGCTATTGAAATTGTGAGGTAATGTAAACAATTGAGAGAAAACGATGAAAAAAGCAGATAAAATAATCAACCAAATCAAGCTCTATCAGCTTAACAATAAAGCAGTTACTGAGTTATATTCTAATTTGGACTTGGCAAATAGGATAGTTCTGCAGTTGTACCAAATTCGTCAAAAATACGGGTATTCCCAGCAGGAACCTGCCGATAAGATTGGAACAACACAGTCAGTAATAGCCAGAATGGAACTAAAAAAGACCATTCCATCACTAAGTTTTCTGAATAAAGTTGCCAAAGCTCTCAAAATGGAGTTAAAGATTGAATTGGTTCCAATACAAAACAAATAGGAAGATTGATATGCACTGAATTAGTGCAAGTATTTTCGATATGCACTAAATATGATAAAATCAGTGCATAAAAGTTTGGTTCAATAATTGTATAACAGCAATTGTTAGTTATAAAAGCTTCCTATTTTCCGAAAAAGGTAGAATTAAGGTAGCAATTTGAATTGTTTTGAAACATTGAGATTAATGGATATTTATGAAAACATATACATACAAAGACTTGATTGAATCATATAAGTACTATCTTATATACAAAGATAGCGACCCTTTCTTTGATTACTATGTCCAAAGATATAAAGCATTAAGTAAGTCGTTTGGAGTAGATTTTGATGTGGAAATTAAAAGTGATAGTAAAAAAGATGACTTACTAAGGTGGTTTGTTGATTCTGTTAAAGCAACCACGAAAAGAATCAATCCTTTCGATGGATTAATGGAAGCACCTGCATACATTGGAAATCTTTATAAAGAACATACCAAAGATTTCATTGAAGCTGAAGGAGTTTTACATAAAGCTCACTTCAAGTTTCAATGCCATCTGTTTGAACTTATTTATGGTAATACTGAAAGCACTGTATCGTCAGCAGAACTATTGGAGAATGGTTTTGATGATTCTCAAAACGAACCTGATATAACTGATTTTTGGTGATACTTTATGGCAAGACCCGTAAATAAAAGTAAAGAACGATGGACAAGCTCCAAGTATAACATAGGATACTTAGAGCCAAGAAATGGAATTATTCAAACTCGGATTTGCGGTAAGCGACAAACAACTCATTTAAAATGGGTTGAAAAAAACAAGAAGGAAGCAATTGCAATTCTTGAGGAAAGAATAAAAATATTTTTACATCCACAACTTACTGAAATTGAACCTGAAATTATAGCTCCCAAAACTTTGTTTGAAGCAATAAAAGAATTTAAAAATACACGCTTTAAAGATTATTCAATAAATGTAAAAGTGGTTTACAGGAGAACTTTTAACTATTTTTTTTCTTCCGATATGATTCTTGAATATGAAAAGATTTTACAATATCTGGTTCAAAAAAATAGCAATTCAAAACTAAAGACAAGTACACGAAAAAAATACCTTGTCCAGTTAAGAAGATTTTTTGAATTTTGTAAAGAAAGAAAATTTATTGATAAAAACCCAATTGATATTATAGGAATACCTAAAGTACCCAAAAAGATTAACAAGTTAATATTTGAAAAGAACGAAGTTGAAGCTGTTGTTCAATACTTCTTCTTAAAACCTCATATGATTGAATATGGATTTTTATTTAAATTCCTATCTCAAACCGGACTAAGAATTGGGGAAGCATTAAATCTGAAGTGGGATGATATTAACGATATGGGATTTAAAATTCTTGGAAAAGGAGGTTTTGAACGATATTTTCCTATTGTTAATCCAGATGATAGAACAATTCTTTTCCCCGAGGTTTTAAGTTTAATTCAAGAAATTAAGAAAATTGGAAATAAAAAAGTATTCAGATGGAATTCGCCAGCTCAACCTCAGTTTCATCTTAACGAGGCAATGAAAAAACTGAATATTCCCAAACATATAAACGGAGTTTCTCGTTCTATACATACTTTTAGAGCAACAGCTGAATATTGGTGGGAAAATGAACTGATGTTACCCTTTGATGTGATATGCGATTTAGCAGGTCATTCTATGGCTGTTAGGGAAGGTCATTACAGAAAAGAAAGAGGTTTGAAAGAATTAGCAAAAGTAATCAAGCATCATATTCAAGAATGAGCATTGAAACTTGATAGATGATATTTTGATGGACAAAATATGGACAAAATAATATAAAAAAAAGAACTATAATTTAATGTAAAAAGTAACAACCAAAATAAAAGAATTAACTATAAAACAAGGTATAATCACGGGATATAAAGAAAAAAGCCAAGCTTAATGCTTGGCTTTCTGTGGGCCCGGAGGGACTTGAACCCCCGACCAACGGATTATGAGTCCGTTGCTCTAACCGACTGAGCTACAGGCCCCCTGAGGTTAGAATTTGTTTTTGTAAAAAAAACAGATTACAAAAATAATACTTTTTTTTCAAATAGAAAAATGATTTTTAATATTTTAATAATTAAATAATCCGAGGAATATTCCTGCTTGAAGTTGTAGTGCATTTGCATTCAAACCGTCCGGAACACCTTGCAGATTTGCGTTGTAATTTTGTTTCCAGTCATATCCTAATGTGTAATTATAAGAGGCGCCGGCTCTGAACATCAAAAAGTTTGTAAGTGCGTATTCAAAATATAGATTTGGCTTGATCACCCAAAAATTTGAAGAAGCCATATTAAGGGAATTATTTAATCCCGGTTCAGGTGAGAAATTTTCCCAGTTTGATTCGCTTCTTGTATCATAAGAACTGATAGTCAAATCACCTCTTCCGAGCGACAAGCCACCAACGATGGCAAAAGATTTTAAAGGAACGTAAGCATATTCAATTGATAATCCTGAAAGACCTACCTGATATTCTACTTCACGGTTGAAACCCGGTTCATCTCCAGCCGGAAAATCTTTGGAGATGAATGAAGAACCACCATAACTAAAGAAACCAACACGCATATTAGGAACGTAAACAATTCCTGTGAAACCTTCGCCACCCCAAAGGCTGACTTGTCCGCTGAAATCTCCGACACCGAATCCAATTTTCTTTAATTGATTGTTTATTTCTTCAAAATTTGCAAAATTGAATGTAAATGTAACACCGCCGGCTATAGCAAAATAAGGGGTACTTTCGTGTTTGAGTTCGGAAGATTCGAATGAAAATTCGTCTAATCTGTCATCTTGCAATGAAAAAGAAATATTTAGTGTAAATAATGCAATTAGAATTACTGCAATTTTCTTCATAGTTTTATTCTCTCAAAAAATGTAAAAACGTATGAACGAAATTTTTTAATTAAAATTATATTCTTTAATAAATAAAAAAAGCCGACATAAAGTCGGCTCTTAGTAATTCACTATAGATATATTTATTACCAGGAACGTCTGTTACCGCCGCCACCGCCACGATTACCGCCGCCACCGCTATTGCCGCCACGATTAAAACCGCCGCCGCCGTTACCACCAAAACCTGGTTTTCTTTCTCTTGCTTCGTTTACTGTTAATTGTTTGCCATAGTACTCAGCGCCATTGAGGTCTTCAATTGCTTTGTTAGCAGAATCGTCACTCATTTCTACAAAACCAAAACCTTTTGATCTGCCTGATTCGCGATCCATAATGATTTTAGCTGATGCCACTTCTCCATATTCTGAGAAGATTTCGTTTAATTCCTGTCCTGTTGTAGCATAAGGAAGGTTACCTACGTAGATATTCAAAAGATACTCCGAAAAAAATAAAATTAATAATTGCAGAAATTTCTGCTGTATGGCTGATATAGGATTAATTCAGGTATTATTACGCTTGTATAGGGCGGAAAAATATTCTAAAAATTATCAATATTTCAAATTACATACTTAGACACTTACAAATATACGGATTATTATTGAAATAAAAAAAATATTTTTTAAATTATTTCAATATTGCCAAATTTCTGCGTCAATAAAATAATAATATGTTCTAATTAATTTTCTTTGCGAGTCAATTATGGATAGAAGAGATTTTTTGAGAAGGTCTTTTACCGGAAGACCAATTTCAAATTTTGAAAAACCTCCCGAAATTGCAGGCGATTTAAGCCAATACGAAAAACCTCTGGACAGATATATGGCAGCTCACCTTCTAAGACGTATAACTCTTGGACCCACACCCGAGCTGCTTGATAGTTTTGAAGGAAAATTTGCAATTGATGCTGTTGATACAATTTTGGGTGAGGATTCTGACCCACTTAATAATGGAGAATCTTCACTGAGCTGGCTCGATACTCAGGAGGAAAACCCTCTCGATGGTCTGCCACTTGATATAAGATTCGATATTGAGGGAAAACTTCATTCCCGCTACCGCAATTTTGTTGATTGGTGGCTTGATACAATGAGAAATGAGAAGGATTATTTTCAGGAGAAATTTACTCTATTTCTCTCTACGGTTTGGTGTATTGAGTTTGAGTATGATACTTTGTCACTGATACCACCACCACTGCTATATCGAAACAATATGCTTCTGAGGAAATACAGAGCCGGAAATTATAAAGAACTTGCTACCGAAATGACACTCGATGGCGCTATGCTTCTGTATCAGAGCCTGAATTACAGTACAGCAAAATTTCCAAATGAAAATTTTATGAGAGAGCTTCTTGAGCTCTTTACAATGGGAATCGGGCATTATTCTGAGGGTGACATTCGCGAGGGTTCAAGGGTTCTGACCGGCTGGAGAACTGCTGCATACAGGTACAAACCTGCTCCTAACGGCATTTTTAATTCATACTTTTCACCTGCTGACCATGATACTGAATCAAAACAAATTATGGGTGTTACTATTCCTGCAAGAAGCGAATTTGACAATAGTGAATTTCAGGTAAAAGAGCAGGAAATTAAAGGTTTAATAAATATTTTGTTTAGTCAAAGACCTCAGCAAATAGCACGATTTATTTGTGATAAAATTTACAGATATTTTGTTTACAGTTCTCCCGGTGATGTACCCGATGATGTTATCTCACAAATGTCACAGACTTTAATTTCAAACAATTTCAATCTTCGTGCTGTTTTCAGACAGCTTTTTTCAAGTAAGCACTTTTATGATTCGCAAATATTGGGTTGCCAGATTAAGACACCCCCGGAGTATATCATTGGATTGCAACGTGCACTTGATACTGTTTACAGAAGTGGTAATACTCTACTTTCAAGAGATGCCTGCAATCAACTTGAAATGGAACTTTATAACCCACCAAATGTCGGCTCCTGGATTGGATACCGTACATGGACAAGTACAACAACTTATCCATTGAGAATTAAGTTTGCTAACGATATTTTAAACGGAACAAGTGATTCCAATTTATTCAAAATCATTAAAAATTTCAATAATTATGATAATATTGATGGCGTAATTGCAGGGCTTTATCAGCTTTTGATGCCTGTAATACCTAATGATGAAAGAATTTCATTCCATCGTGATATAGCTAATCAATCGCTGGGAGGAAGCAACTGGAAGTCTGAAATTGATTCGGAATCTGCAAAATCTGCTGAGGTAATTCGAGAAATTATTAAGTCAATATTTTTAGTACCTGATTTTAGTTTGTGTTAATCCTGGAGATGAGAATAAAAATGAAAAGAAGAACATTTATAAAAAGTACAGCTGCCGGTCTTGCATCTATTGCAATAGCCCCTTCAATTCTCCGAGGTAAACCGGATTATAAAACTTATGACAATAACGAGTTGTTTTCCGACGATGATGATAATATTATGATTATCATCGAATTGTTTGGAGGTAATGACGGCTTGAATACTATCATTCCATACGAGCAGGAAGATGAATACCGAAGATTGCGTACAAATCTGTTCATACCTCAGGAACATTCAACCCGCTACGGGACATCAGATTTATACCTGAATTCCGCACTTGTTGATGATGTACATAATGACGGCTTCCTGCGGCTTCTTGATGAAGGAAGGCTTGCGATAGTTCAGGGAATTGGTTACGATGCTCCGACACAGTCTCATTTCCGTTCAAGGGATATATGGCACAGTGGTATTAATAGCTCCGACCCAAATGAAAAACTCCTTGAAGGTTGGATTGGAAGATATGTAGCAAGCAAACTAACAAATTATCCTGATGGTATCCCTGAGCATCCAATTGCAATTGCATTAGGTTCGTCCGTACCCTTATTGTTTAAATCAAATATTGGACACATGGGTATCGCGTTGAACTCCCCTGAAACGTTTTCAACTTTAGGAAAAGGACTCACTCCAAAAATCAACAGATACAATGTACCTGAAAATACTAATAATGAAAAAGAGTTCAACTTTATTCATGTTATTGCAAGCCAGAGTGAGCTATATTCAAAAGCTGTTTTTGATGCATTCCAGAATGGCAAGGATAAACCTACAATTAATTATTCACAGGGTCTGTCGCAAAGATTTAAACTTATCTCTCAGCTTATTTCAGGTGGACTTAAAACCAAAATTTACTATGTGAATTTAAGTAACTTTGACTCACACGCTCAGCAAATGCAGTCAGATTACAAAGGCGCTCATGCAACACTTCTTTCACGACTTGCCGGAGCTGTTTCGGAATTTTTAGATGACGCTGTCCGTCAGGGTTTCCACAAAAGGATTACTGGTTTGACAATTTCAGAGTTTGGTCGTAGAGCTTATGATAACGGAAGCCGTGGTACCGACCATGGTGCCGGCTCCATGCAGTTTGTATTTGGAGGCTCTGACGAGAATATCGAAGGTGGTTATTACAGAGTTGACGGTAAACCTGATTTATATGACCTTGACCAATATGGCAATATTCGTCATGATTATGATTTCAGACGTATCTATGCTGATTTTCTCGAAACATGGCTTGGTGCTGAAAAACAAGATACACTTAATACATTTGGTGAGCAATTCTTGCCGCTTGGTATTCTCAAATCAAGGAAAACCTCAGTCAGGAATGCAATTCCCGGTATGTCATCAATAAATGTTTCTCCTAATCCATCTTTTGGTCATTCTGTTCTGACTATTGAAATTCTCAAAGCAGGTTTAGCTGAAATTTCGATATATTCAATAGAAGGTAGGGAAGTGCTCAAACTTCATCAAGGATTTATTGAGCCGGGGATTTATAATTTCAATATTAATATCAACAATACCGGAAGATATATCGCAAATGCAATATTAGGTCATAGCAGAACTACTTATCCGTTTATTGTCATAAAGTAACAAAATCCTTTTTAAAAATGATGAATATAATTTATTCCTACACTTTTAAAAAAGTTTTGCAACCGATTTCATGTTGATGTGTATATGTTTGTAGTAAGAAGTTTGTAAAATATATTTTTTGGAGATTTAGATGAAGTTTAAATTAATTTCAGCAATCGTAAGTTTGCTTGCAGTAATGATGATTTTTCAATCATGCAGTAATGACGGAAGTGTTTCAAATACAGATACTGACAGCGAAATGTCTTTTATAGTCTATGACTACAACCTTGACAACTTTTCATTTGATGGTGCAACACCTGACAAAGATATTAGTATTTTCAGCGAAGAAAACCTCCGTCCTGAGCGTGATGTTGAGGGGAGAAAATTACCACCTCAAGTAAGAGAAAGAGTATTACTGTCCCGCGTATTCAGACTTATGGAGCTTGATGAAGAGCAGATAGCTGCTATTCGCACTTTGATGATTGCTCATATTAGTTGTGAAAATCAGTGGTTCAGAAAACTCAATGCAGTTCGCAGTTCTATAGTCGAAAGAGCTAATGCAGAGAGACGCAATATAATGCAACAGGTCAGAGAAGGCGAAATTACAAGACAGCAAGCGGAAAGACTTATTAATCAATTAAATACAAGAGTTAGGGAAGCATTAAAGAACCATCCGATTAATATTGAAGTTCGTGAGGGCTTAATTCTCTGTCGTGAGGAATTTTTTGCTGCCATCGCTGAACTTTTGAATGATGAGCAACTCGCTTTGTGGGAAAGATATTTAAACAGTCTCCCAAAGAGATAATATTTTATAAATATTGAATTTATTTTTTAAAAGCTGTTTCATAAGTAATAGAATACTTTTGAAACAGCTTTTTTTTTACAAAATACTCTCAAATTTCAATAGAACAAAGACAAATTTCAAAAGGACAAAATCACTCAAAATTACAACAAATATCATTTTTATGAAGAAATACCGACATATACTCACTTCGTACAGAGTTTTTATTTAAACAAACAAAGATAATATCTTTTCAAACAGAGAATTTGCTTAAACGAACTACTTGTAAGAAGCATTTCCGACGTTGTAAGAGGCATTTCCGATGTTGTAAGAGGCATTTCCGACGTTGTAAGAGGCATTTCCGATGTTGTAAGAGGCATTTCCGACGTTGTAAGAGGCATTTCCGATGTTGTAAGAGTTAAAAACTCAATTAAATCAGCCATAATTTCATTCAGAAAATCCTGATTTTCCATATAAAATCAATCGATTTTCAAAGAACAATATTCAATAATCTTCTGAAAATAATATATCAAAAACAAAAGGGAAATTTGTAACATTTACAGGGGTTAAAACGGAGTTTATTGTTAAATGATTGATATTTGAGAAATGATATTATTAAACTTTTTCGGAGGGAAATATCTCCGGCAGATAATGAATTACAGTAATTGTAATCTGCCGGATTATAAATGTTTCCAATTATTTTTACCTTCGTATTATTATTGTTTTGGTTATTATGTGATTATTTTGAAGTGATGATTCTAATAACGGGCTTTCAGCACGTAAAAAATAGATTCCGTTTGCTAAGCTTGAGCTGTTTATCATTAATACTTCATCAGGTTTACCACTAAATTTTATTAATTCTTCGCCTGTGGAGTTAAATAATGAATATTTTACTAAAGTATTGTTATTTTCTTCAGTCAAAATTGTAGAAACAACATAAAAAGCATCATCAGCAGGGTTTGGATAGATTTGAAGTTGAATTGGATTGTCATTATTCATATCCTTTTCAGACAAATCAATTATTTGATGCGTATAATCAACTACATCATTATTTACTTTTCCAAGCTCTTTTGTACTTAATTCCGAAAATTCACTCATGATGTCACGGTAATCATCAAAGACCAAATCTACCCAAGTATTGACATTTTTGTCTTTCTTTGTAAGTTTTAATCTGTACAAGTGATTTTTGCCATTGAGAAGTGTTATCTTTTTGGAATTCAGTTTCTCTTGCATATCCCTGTTTAATGGAATTTTTACTGATTTTCCACGGTCGTATCTTTCTAATTCGATGCTAAACAGAGAGGTATCCTGAATTGAGGTATAATAAGCGAGTTCTTTTATATCATCAATTCTAAACCATTCACTCTCAATGCTTTCTTTAGGGATTATTTTCCCATTTTTGTCTTTAGTAAAGGCATTTATTTTCAGCGTTTGAAATCTATTTCCGGTTTTATTATTGACAGAATAAATTTCAGATAGCTTTGAAACAGAAGAAGAATCGGAAATCCTTAACATTGGGTAAATTGTTTTTCTATCTTGAACCCCCTTGAGAAATAATAGCGCACTAGTGCGGATTTCGTTATTAGTCGCCTGATATATTCGGTTATGAATAAACCAGTCTTTATTTTCTGTTATTACGGGGGTATGTGTCGTATGCGGGTATATGCCCTGACCGACAGATGACCACCAGTGTAAATCTACTTCTCCATCAGATGGTACCCAACCTTCTTTATTCCATCTTTCAAGATAGTTTAACCATGCACTGAAATTTACTTGATAAATATCAGAATTGTAATTTGGCTCAGAAAATAATTCATGTTTTACAAAATTCAACACAAAAGAACTGTCAAATAATGCAAAACGATGAAAAGTTGAATCTTTTTTACTTGATGGGGCGCCGGGACCCGGACTTGCATGGTTCAAGCTATAGAATGGCATATATAAGTGTAATGAAGGTAGCATATACCAACAATCCAGATTATCATTTATATCTATATTTTTCAGCAATATCCTCTTTTGAAAACCATAATCACCTGCCACGTCTGCCTGCCAGTAAACTCTGTCCCAGCTTGCTCCTAAATAACGAAGTGAATCAGATACTTCAAAACCCGGACGACGTGCAAAATCAACCGGACGATATACCACAGGATATTCAGAATTGAATTGAGGTGGAATTTGGAAAAAATTGATTAGCGAGGTTTTATTATCATGTCCATACCAGCACATTTGATGAAAAGGCTCAGTATCACAGAATTGAAGTGGTACATAGTTATCTATGCTATCATTTGCTGCTATCCTTAGCCGGCTATAAATAATTCTGTCCTGTCCTTCGCTATGCTCCTTAAATACCAATGCACATTCATTTTCTTCAATATTTAACCGGGAATAGGTGTTTAATGATGGCTGGCAGCAATCGCCTGTTAAATCATATTTAATATACTTCTTATTTGTGATTAGTCCTCTGTCATCTGGACTTTTGCACCCTACTCCTATACCATATATTGAATCACTCCAGCTGTAGTAGTTCACAAAAAAACTTGCGTTTATTGCTGGCGGACCCCACTTATCCAATGCTTCTATAGCATCTCCATCTGTGTATCCGTAGGTTATTGGCTTTAGATTATTCGGACCTACCGGAAAAACAAAATTTGTGTCTGCAGGAAATACACTTTCTACAATGAATACACGGCTCGTGTCAGTATATGCAGGCATTGAGCACCCAAATACAATATAAACACGTGTCGTATCATCATATCTTACAACTATTGACGGGTATTTACAGGATATATCTATACCTGCAACACTAAGAGCCGTATCACTCTGCATACTTGGCAAGTGGTCTGCTTTTGTAAATACTATTTTATCCGATACAAGTATTTCCGGTCCCCACTCAATTATTTTTGTATTTACTGTCCTGTCATAAGCTTTGGCTGAGCGGCGGTAATATACTCTGGATAAATTATTTGGCATTGCCCGGTCATAGACGATATGATAATACATCGAATCATCTTTGAAAAAATTTAATGTATCACCATCTTTCTCAAAATCATAATTGCTTGTCTGATTCGCAGGATATGCAATGATTTTTGTCTGATTGCTAAAAGCAAGCTCACCTGCGAATGGCGCTGTATTATCGTTGATGATATTAACTTTAAACATCTTGCCTTCACCCGGCAAATATTTAGTAGCAAATGATTGACCCTGAGGAATAGTAATTTTGACACGGTTTCTGATTTGCTCTTTTTTCCAGAAAGGAAGAGATTCAGAATAATCTTCATTATATGCTAATTCCTCTATTTTATAATAAATATTTTTTGATGGGTCAATAATATTTGTAGGTATTGTGATTTCTCGGCAGCCCTGACGTTTCCAGTATAAATCCTGCCAGTAATCAGTGGGTTTGAATTCACCTGTCAAGGAAGTACCACCAAAATCCATAAAATTATCAAATTCTGCACCGCTGTAAAACCTGAGTGTATCATTTTCTAAAATTAATGGAGAAGTCCTTCGATTAACTGTTCCCATATAAAACACATCATTTAATGATAATGTATCATATTTCAAAATAGTTATATCGTAAAAAGAACTGTCAATAAAATTATAAAGCGCAGTACCTTCCGGTTCACTATTTGTAATTTCTCTTGTTCTTATTGCGTTCGTATCAATGTACTTATCAATTAAGTTATATGTTATGTTTGAATCCTGCATATACCACTTTTTGAAACCTTTTGCCCACCAACATTGTAGTCGAAGTTTCATTATCGTATATTCATTATTTCTTACAAATTCGTGTATTTTTCTTAATTCAAGTCTTTGAGTACGTCTACCAAAATAAATCTTATCTTTTGGTCTTTCAAGATATAATGCTATTGTATCAAGAGGCATTATATAGTCATTTAGACGATTAACCTCTCCTACTTCCCTTATCCAATCACTTCCTGTAACATCCGAATCAAGAAATTCCATATCGCTTAAAACTTCCAATGAATCCCTTGTAGAGTTTGAAAGATTGTTTCCATCATATAATTTAAAAAAGTAGTAACCATTAGTATCTGTATCCGGACCGTCGTAAATAAGCCCCTTGCTTCCTATAATTAGATTTGTTAAGCAAGCAAGTCTTAATTCTTCTGCAGTTTGAGGACGGTAAAAGTAAAAATGATTGTTTGTAAATACATCCTCCTTTGTTCCATTTAAAATAAAATTTTGAGACCACCAGATGAGATTTGAGAACAACAATCCGTTTGTCTCTGGCTTGAAATAATTTTTAAATAACTGTCCTTCCCAGTGACCAAGGAATGATGCTCTCCATCCATTAGAACCAATTATAGCTCCCTCATATTTTGTCATATCCATATTATCAAGAAAATATGTAATTGGTAAAATATACAATGAATCGCTATAGTATTGCAAAAAAGTTTCATAAGATGATATGTTAGTAAGCGAATCATTTATGCCATTGTATCCATTTATTAACCCCAAAGTTCGAGCTTCAGAATTAGCATCTTTACCATATTTTTTTCGGCTGTAAGAAGTTGCAACATTAGGTGCCATTTGATATGAACCAATCCATCTGTCAGGAGGATTAACATAGTATTCATAATGCGATGGATAATATACTCCTACTTCGTTAGTGCCGATATTACCGATTAGCCGGTTAAAATATTTTTCTGTAATCCAGTTAAATAAACCGCCTTCTACTATGGTATTATATCTGAACAATTTAATCCCCCGACTCTGATAAGAGTTATCAAGGTACTTATTCAAATCCTCTTGAACGTGAGTGGCAATGCTGTTATCAAAAGTTCCTTTCAGAAACTCTTTTGCGTGAGGACTTTCAAGTCGTATCCAGTCTATCATAACAGGATTGTCTGATATATACGTAACTCTGATACCTATGCTGTCTATATAGTTGGGGTCGCAATGTTCCTTTTCCGGATGATGTAAGTTTAATTGGATATTTCCAATTTGCTCTGGTTCTGGACCGATCTCATTATTAAACAAAATCAATGCTGATATTGTAATATCTTTATTACCTTGAGGAATCATATTTTTAGTGATAATTAATGCTCTTGTGTTATTGTTTGGTGCAACAACATCTTTTCTGTAGCATCCTCTTTGTAATTCCAAAGTATCAGTTATGGTATTAGATGGTACAGTCGCGAATCTTAAAAAGCCACTTGGACCTTCTTTCATTGTAAATGGTAATTCAATTTTTAGGACAGTATCTCCTGAATAGCCAAAAGAGCTTCTTCGTAAATTGATAGATAGATACATCTTGTCTAAAAGGAAAGAGTCTCTTACTTTTTGAGCATTAACTCCATTTGGTTTACTCCATCCAAACCTTGTAAACTGGTGTGGGGGCCAAGGTTTATCAAGAATTACCTGACCAATCAGTGCAGTACTATCAATGATAAGCCGATTGAAATTTGTACGGGTAGGGTCACTTAGAATTTGACCTCGAATGTATGTAAAACCAAATATAGGCCTTGTTGTATCACCTGATCTTATTACTAATTTATTTGGTTCTGCGGGGTCTAATCTCAAAGTTGGCTCAAATTGAATCGCTCTGGCATTCAAAATTTCAGGTCCTACTGCATGCGAGTATTCATCAGGTTTCAGGATTATATGACAACTATCAACGAAATCATTTATAGTAAAACCCCAGTTTTCCCAATGTCTAAAAGCATCATTTTGATTAACGAGTAATGATTTTGATAATTTATAAGAGCCACCCCAATGCCAACCTAAGATTGGCTTTGTCTGCCGGAAATATTCCAAATCTGACGAAATATATATAGAATCTCCGGTCAGTCCCCATTTGAATAATTGTTGACCGGGTTCAAAATTCTGAGCTATTAGAGATGTAACTGAAAGCAACAGTATTATTATGTACTTTGTCATAACCTATCTCACTACCTGAAATTTCTGGGAATATTCTCTGTTACCTGATTTTACTACACAAATGTATGTACCTGGGGAATAAGTGTTTGGTATGGAAGTTGAATTGCCACTTACAACCTTATCTAAAAGAATATTTCCATTAATATCAATAATTTTGATGCTGTCAGCATTATCGAAATTTATTGATATTTTTTCTGGCTCAACAGTGATAACATATTCGTGGTTTACTGGCTCATTAACATTAGTTGTTGAGTTTGCTAATAAAGCCATACTACTTTGAAACACAAGAATTTTCTCATCACCGTCATCATTTTGTATTGATTTTGAAATTATTACATTTGACCCATAACGCTGCACACTACTTTGAAAAATATCAGGATACTTGTAAATATTTAACCCATAATCTACAGTACCATCACCTCGCCATTGATATATCAAATAATAATCATTTGGCAACAAATTGAAATTGGTACTTGTAGTTCCATCGTCACTTGTTTTCACAACTTTCCCTGTTTCAGTTTCTAATATTTTTACAATATTAGAATTATGAGTTGCAAGCCCAATCAGCTTATTGTTGTCGGATAATTGAATTTTTCTGAATCCGTTATCGTCTGTTCCTAAGTCTGTGTATTCTCTGATTACTGTCATTTCTTTTGCATCCCAAAGAGTAATTCTTGGGTATTGCTCATAAGCAGTACCTGTAATAAAGTATTTTCCGTCTTTGGAATATTGTATCTGCTCTATTCTCTCAAAGGGTACTTTTTTTACTACTTTATTTTCAACCAAGTCAAAAAGGAGTATCTCATTGGTTGGTGATTTTGGATACTGATATCTGGTATAAAGTGTTAGTAGTATATGCCTGCTGTCTTGAGAAAATGAAGCCAAATAAAGCTCTTGGTTTTCTGAAATTCCATCTACTTTGAATTCCCGAATAACTTTTTCAAGTTCAGTATCCCACAAATATAAACCACCTTTGCCAGTTGTGTTACCTGTAATGATAGTTTTTCCATCTGGAGAAATTTCAAGATAAATATTTTTATCTGTTAATTCCCCCTTGTTAAATGTCGCAACAAATTCCCCTGTAGCAACATCAAGTTTTTTGATGTCAGCACCAATAGCACAGTAAATAAACTTTCCGTCCGGTGAGAATTTAGCATCAATAACCCCAGCCTGTGGTTTCTCCCACACCACCTCAAGCGATAACTGAGATAAAAGTTTTGCAGTTGATAATAAAACAACTACAGCGAATAAAAACATTTTGTGTTTCATAATGAAACTCCTAAATTAATAAAGAAAAAAATTAAATAAAGGCAGCTTACCGGCAAATCCGATAAAGCAAGGGGGGTACATTGCATCATTTCGTGGTGCAAAGTCAGCGGTTTGTTCTACCATAATTTTACTCCTTATTCTTTTTTCAATTTTGTTATTCTGCACATTTCAAAATTACAAAATATTTTCTTTCATTCTACAAAATAATTATAAATAAATCATTTTTTCCCATTATTTTGGGGGCGAGGATATCACAGATTGACAGAGGTATTCTTTTTACAGTCTTCGGTGCTACTGTCAGAATGAAATTGACTTGTGCCATTATACTTTACTTAAAAAGATTAAATCACTTGAAGAATTTTTCCATTGTTACGCGGCGGAGTCTCTTTCTAAATGTTACTATGTCTTCCTGCAAATTGCGAGTAAGCGGCTCTCTTTCGCCTGCTGACCTTGCAAAAAGTATTTCTCTCGGAACACCGATTTTGACTAATTCATCTATGACAAAATTTACTCGTCTCTGACCTAATCCCATATTGTAATCATCAGTTCCGACATCATCAGTATGCCCGACAAGTATAATTTTATCAATGCGGTCAACTGAAAGCATAATATTACCGGCAACAAGTTTGAGCTCGTCAAGCCAGTATCTGCCTGTTTCGATACCATTTGTATCAAGTGTATATTTGTAAGGATTATTATACTCATCAGTCGGAAAATTTATCCTTATTTCACCAATTTCAGGAAGATAAAAATTCAAATCTGCTGTGTCTTGTGAAAAATCAGAAGGTAAAAGTACACGCTTTGAATCAAAAAAATACTCATTTTTTTGGGCTGTAATTTCATACTGAACATTCGTTTCAATCGGAAATTCAAATTTACCGAATCTGTTTGTATGTATATCCATTTCAACTTGATCAGATTGCTCTTTTCTTACACTTACCAAAGCCGAATCAATCGGGTGGTTTGTGTTTTTGTCATAAACTGAACCTTTAACTGTAATTTCACTTTTACTGATAGTTTCCGGCTCCGCTAAAGGCTTTTTAGTTTCTTCCAAATTAGTTTTAGCAATATCAATTGGTTTGGTTTCAGGCTTTTTGTCAGTAGTGAATGGCAATTTATGAATTACATAAATGTCAAAACCGCCCGCTGATTCTATTATTCCGCTTGCACTTTGTGCCTGATTTGATGAGTAGTACAGCAATTCGCTACAATCGCCCGGACTGCTTGGGAATAATTCGTCATAAGGAGTATTTACAGGAGTTCCTAAATTTACAGGAACACTGAAATACTTTGAAAATTCTGTTTTCTCATCAATTTTGTCAATTTCTAGCCAGAAACTTGGGTAAATTTCGGAATAGAAAATATCATAACCGCCAACAGTATTATGTCCGGCTGATGAAAAATACAATCTCTTGCCATTTGACGCAACAAAAGGGGATACCTCATCACATTTGGAATTAATTACTTTTCCAATATTGAATGAACGGTAAAATACTCCTTTTTTGTCCGAAATAGCAAGCCAAATATCTGTACCGCCTTCACCGCCATCTTTATCTGATGCAAAAAAGAACACTTTGCCATCGGGTGACAATGCCGGATGTCCGTTCCAGTCAAGCTCTTTCAAATCAGGGTCATCAAATTCATAGCTTTCAGAGAGTCTGCTTCCGGAAAAATTTGATATATATATTTTTGACCTGCCGGTAATACTTTCAGTAGTGGCAAGTTCATCATAGTAATGTTTTTTTACAAAATTTGGATTTTTATTCGGAGAAACTGTATATGCGGCTTTGTTTTTATTGATAGAAAAAATTCCTGTATGCCCATCTTCAAGACCTCTAATGCCTTTCTCGATAGCAAATTCATTTACAGCAATTTTTCTGGCAGTCATCACTTTATTGAAATTCGACTCGCTGAAAGTAATCAATGCTTCATTAGCATTAACGAAAGCAATCTGCCACTCATCATCAGGAGTATTGATACCTTTTATTTTGTCAATCTGAAAATAATATCCCGTAGATCTGGTATTATTTTTAACAGTGTCGTATTCTGGTTTGCCGCTCCATTTCTGTGGATAGCAATTTTGAGAGGGCTGTGGGCAATCAGGAACTTTTAATTTTACACCGGGATAAATACAAGAAATCAAGCTGATACTTAGTCCAAGTATAAGCAAATACATACTAATTCTTGTTGACTTTACCATAGATCAAACTATATTTGTTTTGTCAAAATTTATAATTGCAAAGATAACAATTATTTTAATAATATACTACCAAGAATGATATAAACCAGTTATTACTCTAACTCATCTCTTCCATGCCTTTGAATTTCCGGCGTAGGCGTGTTCTGATTGTGATAGCAGTGATATTTAGCAGCAAGACTATCAGAATTAGAAGCAGAGTAGTCATATAAACCATTGGAATGGCAGCTTCGATATTCGGCGATTGAAAGCCTACGTCATAAATATGAAAGCCGAGGTGCATAAATTTTCTGTCTAGATGAAAGAAAGGGAAATTCCAGTCGAAAGGAAGTGCCGGAGCCAATTTTACAACACCTGTTATCATTAGAGGTGCAACTTCACCGGCACCTCTTGCCATTGCAAGAATTACACCTGTCATAATTCCTGGAGCAGCTGCAGGTAAAATTATTCGGTATGTTGTTTGCCATTTAGTTGCTCCGAGAGCCATAGATGCTTCACGTATTCCAAGTGGGATTGATTCTAAAGCTTCTTCGGTTGACACTATCACTACCGGTACAGTAAGGAGTGCAAGAGTCAGAGATGCCCATAAGATTCCGCCAGTTCCCCAAGTCGGTGCAGGCAGACTCTCCGGAAAGAATAGCTGGTCAATTGTTCCTCCAACGGTATAAATAAAGAATCCTAATCCGAATATGCCAAATACTATTGATGGCACTCCTGCGAGATTATTTACGGCAATTCTAACAACCCTGACCATCCAGACCTGATTTGCATATTCACGCAGATACAGTGCCGTGAGTACGCCGAGTGGTACAGCAGCAAGACTCATCAACATAACCATAAGTACAGTGCCGAAAATTGCCGGAAAAATTCCGCCTTCTGTATTTGATTCACGCGGCTCACTTGAAATAAAACTGATTATTTTTTCTATTGCAAATATAATTTTATCCCAAAAATTCATTATATTGGGCTGGTACGCCCTGAATACTTGTATCAGGGGCAGTGACTTTGTATAACCATTCGCAGCTCTCAGCAATACAGTATAATTCGAGCTTATTTTAAGAAGCGAATCAGTTATATCTCTGTAGAAAAAATATTTATTATTTAGTATTTCGATATTATTTTCTAACTGGCGAATTTCTTTAGAATTGTCAACATTTTTTAATCTCTGCTCATAATCCAGCTTTTTGATTTTTGTTCTTGATTTATCAATCTGAAAATTTACGCTGCTGATTTCATTGCTTTCAATTTGATTTATTTCATTTCTGAGCTTTTCTGAATATTCCAAATATTTGGCAAATTTGCTTTCAAATTGCTCTGAACCATATTCATATTTGTGATTATTAATCAAAACACCTTCAATATAACCGAAGAAATTGCCAAATTCGAGTCGCTCGACTATAAATGCATCATCAGGTGTATAATCAACTTCTAAAATTTCTTCCATATCCAGCCAAATGAAATCATAACCGTAATAATCACGGTTTGCAACCCTAATCTGAACCCTGCTATGATTATTCTCAATCTCGGCAGTCCCACTTTTTGAATCACTGTTTTGAAACTTAATAATTTGTCCGAGAAAAACTTGATTGTCATTAGTAGTAATACTGACAATCTGCTTCGGAACGTAATAATCTGAGCCATTGCCAATAATAAGAATCAGCATACCGACTATCATAATCAAAGTAATACCCAGCGCAATGCCGGTAAACCAAATAAAAATATCACTATGACTTATTTTGTTATTCATAATTAAAGGTTTTGATATTTTCTCCTGAGTTTCTGGCGAACAAGTTCAGCGGCTGTATTTATAATAAAAGTAATAACAAATAGCAGCGAAGCAGAAAGGAACAGCACTCTGTAAAGTGTTCCACCGACAGGTGCCTCGGGAATTTCAATAGCAATATTGGCTGATAAAGTTCGCATTCCGTTGAAAATACTCCAATCCATAATCGGTGTATTTCCGGTTGCCATCAGTACAATCATCGTTTCTCCAATCGCCCTTCCAAAACCAATCATTATAGCCGAAAAAATGCCGGGGCTGGCTGTAGGAATTATTACTCTGCGTGCTGTCTGCCATTTGTCAGCTCCCAGAGCAAAAGCCGCCGAAGTCAAACTTTTTGGGACATTATGAAGAGAATCTTCGCTTATTGTATAAATAATCGGAATAACTGCGAAACCAAGAGCAAACCCAACTACAATGCCGTTTCTCTGTTCATATTGAATATCAAAATTATTAAGAAGCCATAATTTGAAATCACCACCAAAAAATCCTACTTCAACAAAATCACCTAATAAATATGCTGCAAAACCACTTATCAAAATTACAGGTATTATTGCTGCGATTTCGTAACCTTCCCTGATAAATATTCGTTCATTATTTTTTACCTGCAGAAAATTAATGATAAAGACTATTGTGGTTAATAAAAGCGATATAATAATAAATAAATTCATTGCGGGTAAAAATTTATCAAGTATCGGTGCTAACCATATTCCCGCTAAAAAGCCAATAACTACGCTTGGCAATGCAGCCATCATTTCAATAGTAGGTTTTATAAAATCCCTAACCTTTTTATTCATAAAAAGTGCTGTATAGATAGCACCCAAAAGTGCAATTGGTACAGCAAAAAGCAAGGCAAAAAAAGTCCCTTTCAATGTGCCGAAAAGCAATGGCATTAGCGAGAACTTTGGCTCAAAATCATCAGTACCACCTGTGGACTGCCAGACATAATCAGCATCTTTATAACCCTCATAGAGAACTTTTCCAAATACTGTCTTAAAAGTAAATTCAGTATGTTGACCTTCGATATCGAAATTGAAAAGAGAGCCGTCTGAAAGTAATGCAGATGCACCATCAGCTTTGGGAGCGAAAGCTAAATCTATAACTTTATGATTGGTTCTGCCGTTAAGGTCGAGAATTCTATCGCCTGTTGTAAGGTGATATAAAAAAATATCTCCAATATTATCCCCAACTATAAAGCTTTTATTTCTTGAAGATACTGCAATTGAAGTTATTGGGGCATTGTGACTTTGAAATTTCTTGAATTTCACAAATTTCCATCCGTGATGATTATCAGAGTCCTGATAATGCGTATAGGATTCAAGCTCTCCTTTTGAATTTCCTACAACAAAAGTTTGGTCACCAAGTATGAATGTAAGTGAAGTAATTGGATTGTTAAAATCGTGAATTATTTGAATATATTGAGGATTGTAAGGGTTTTTCAAAGAATAATATAAAATTTTTCCGCTAAGAGTTCCAATTAGCAATTTTTCGCTCATATCATCAATATTGACAGATGTAATAATGTCATTTGTACTCAAGGGAATATCGGCTGTGAAAATATCAACTGATTCATCACCTGTAAGAAAATTTCTATCAATATTGAATGATTTCAGGAATAATTTGTTATCAGAATTTTGATAAAATATAGTTTTCAAATCCTGATATGGTGCTCTGAAAATTGATTTTTTTATCGGTAAGCGATTGGTATCAGCAAGGAAATAGTCAACAAGTTCAATTTTGGGTTCAATAATTCTTAATGAATTTACATCAAATGAAATACTGTAAGCAATAAAAATAGCAGCTATATATCCATCACTTGTTCCTAATGCGACATAATTGTCATTTAATGATTTGCTGCATGAACTTATTTGCTTGCCGTAAATACTATCAATTTCAACACGCTTGATAAGTTCATTTTCAGACATATCAAAAAAATCAATGTATCCTTTATCATTGAGAATATATGCAATCTCTTTGTATTCATCCACTCCGGTAAGTAGTGCCTTTGGATTGTTACTGAAATTATGGAGTTTAATTTCAGCAGTTTTTGATGAGGTTGTTTTTGAAATTAGAGGGAATGCTTCCCAAAGAACAAATGCAAGAATTCCGATTACAGCAATTATTGTGACCAAGCCACCTGAGTAAATAATAAATGTAGCAAACTTATCACTAAATTTAGCTGAAATTAGTGAATTGAACTTAAGAAATTTTTTATTTTTAAATTCAGGCAACATTTAATTAATTTTTTTATTAATTTCATCGTAAATTATTTTTGCAGTCATTGGTAAAAAACCATCCTTAACAACGATTGACTGCCCCTCATTACTTAAAATAAAACTCAGGAACTCTTTTACAAGCGGGTCTAAAGTTTTGTTCGGAGCTTTATTAATATATATGAACATAAACCTGCTGAGCGGGTACTTACCTTTCAGAACATTCTGATAACTTGGTTCCTCAAGCTCGGAATTGTACCTTTTCGAGATCGGTAGTGTTTTAACACCGGATGTTCTGTAGCCAATACCACTGTAACCGATAGCATATTTATCGTAACTTATTCCCTGAACAACAGACGCCGAACCGGGTTGCTCTTTTACATTATCCTTGAAATCGCCTTTGAATAAAGCATGCTCTTTGAAAAATCCGTAAGTTCCAGAAGCAGAATTTCTACCGTAAATACTGATAGGTCTGTTTGACCAGTAATCCCCTTTCAATCCAAGTTCTCCCCATTTTGAGATGTTACTTCTAAAACCACCTCGCCTTGTTTTTGAAAATATAGCATCAACTTTGTCTATAGATATTGATTCCAAAGGATTATCTTTATTTACATAGATAGCAAGTGCATCAATAGCGACCCTTATTTCAGTCGGCTTATAACCGAATTTTTTTTCAAATTTGTCAATTTCTTCTTTTTTCATTGGTCTTGACATTGGTCCAAGCTGTGCAGTGCCACTTATTAATGCCGGTGGAGCTGTTGACGAGCCTTTGCCTTCAATTTGAATTCGTACATTCGGATAGAATTTCTGAAAACCTTCCAGCCAAAGAGTAAGAAGATTATTCATTGAATCAGAGCCAATACTGCTTAAATTGCCTGAAATTCCGCTTGTTTTTTTATATTTTGGAATTGCATCATCAACTTCAATATTCTCTGCTTTAATAATATTAGAGGTGAAAATTACCCCTGATAATATTATTATTGAATAAAATAAAATACTAATGTTGATTTTCATATATTGCCAGATTTAGTTAATTTATTTATAATAATTTACTTAGGTTGATTCATGATTTCAAGTGCTTCTTTCTTCCATGATTCATAATGATCATTAATAATTTCTTGTCTTGCAGTTCTGACAAGATTCAGATAGAAAGCAATATTATGCATAGTAGCAAGCTGCAAAGCCAAAATTTCCTGCGAAATGAAAAGATGCCTCAGATATCCGAGTGAGAAATTTCTGCTTGCATAAGAATCAATATTTTCATCAATTGGCTCATCAGATAATTTATACTGAGAATTCTTCAAATTAATCTTTCCACGTGAAGTAAATAACTGCCCGTTACGCGCATTGCGGGTTGGAAGCACACAATCGAACATATCAATACCACGCTCAATACACTCCAGAAGGTTTTCGGGAGTGCCAACACCCATTAAGTATCTTGGCTTATCCTTAGGCAGAAAATCAGTAGATAAATCGGTAAGGTCGTACATAACTTCAGTAGGCTCACCCACAGAAAGTCCGCCTATTGCATTTCCATCAAAATCAATATCAATCATTCTCTCAATATATTCTTTCCTTAAATTCGGGTACATTCCGCCCTGACCAATTCCAAACTGAAACTGTTTGTGACCGTAAAGGGGCTCGGAAGAATCGAAATGTACTTTTGAGCGTTTAGCCCAGTCAAGTGAAAGTTCCATTGATTTAGCAGTATAATTCTCATCAGCAGGGTATGGCACACACTCATCTAAAACCATCAAAATATCTGAACCCAAGTTAAGCTGGATATCAACTACAGATTCAGGAGAAAAGAAATGCTTCGAGCCATCAATATGCGATTTAAATTCGGCTCCTTCTTTAGTTAGTTTGCGCATATCCTGAAGTGAGAATATTTGGTAGCCGCCGCTATCTGTAAGTATAACTCTGTCCCAATTAATAAATTTGTGTAAGCCACCGAAATGATTTATGACATTATCGCCGGGTCGTAAATACAAATGATAAGTATTTCCTAATATAATTTTTGCATCAAGTTCTATTAAATCCTTTTGCATAATGGCTTTGACTGTGCCTGCAGTACCAACCGGCATAAATATCGGCGTTGGTATTATACCATGGTCAGTATTGAGAAATCCTGCACGGGCTTTGGATTTTTCAGATTGTTTTTCTAAAGTGTATAAGTTGTTCATTAAACATAATTTCAATTATAATTCTAAATATGATTAAACGTTATTTATGGTTCTTTATTTATAAATTTATACAATTATGTATATTTAATCGTCAATACCTTTTTGGAATTATAATTTATGGATAACAATGTCTGAATTAAATCAAATACATGCAACCACTGTAATTGGCATTCTTAAAGACGGTAAAGCTGCTATGGGCTCTGATGGGCAGGTCAGTTTCGGCAATACTGTTTTGAAGCATAATGCAAAGAAAGTGCGTTTGCTATATAATAATACTATTCTTGCTGGTTTTGCAGGTGCTACTGCCGACGCTTTTACACTAATTCAAAGGTTTGAAGAAAAAATTGAATCAAACCGTGGCAACCTCCAGCGTGCTTCAATCGAACTTGCAAAAGACTGGCGAACCGACCGCTACCTTAGAAGGCTTGAAGCAATGCTGGCTGTAATGAATAATAAGGATGTATTTCTAATAAGTGGTACAGGTGATGTAATCGAACCTGAAGACAATATAATTGCTATCGGTTCAGGTGGTCCTTTTGCTCTGTCTGCCGCTCGCGCTTTAATGAATCACACTGGATACGAGCCAAAACAGATTGTCGAAGAATCACTGAAAATTGCAGCTGAAATATGCATCTATACTAACGGTCATTTAACTATTGAAACACTTGATAATAATTAAAAAATGAGAATAACGGATATGGAAAATTTAATAGAGAACAAAATCGATAACGAAGAAAAATTAGCACTCAGAAAATCATATTTGACACCCAAACAAATTGTATCAGAGCTTGATAAATTCATTATTGGTCAGGATGCAGCAAAAAAAGCAGTTGCTATTGCTCTCAGAAACCGCTGGAGGCGCCAGAATGTAGAAAGCGAAATCAAACATGAAATTATGCCGAATAATATTATAATGATTGGTCCTACAGGTGTCGGTAAAACTGAAATTGCACGACGTCTTGCCAAACTTGCAAACGCTCCTTTTGTAAAAGTTGAAGCTACAAAATTTACTGAAGTTGGTTATGTTGGTCGCGATGTAGAATCTATGGTCAGAGATTTGGCTGAAAAATCTGTAGGTATTGTAAAAGATGAGCACCTCGAATCAAAGAAAGGAGATGCAATTATAGCAGCCGAAAATCGCATACTGGATATTTTAATTCCACCTGTGAAAAAATCTCCATCATTTGATAATGCAAGCGAAGATGAAATTGAAGAAAATTCTGCAACACGTGAAAAATTTCGTCAAATGCTCAAAAATGGAGTAATGGATGAAAGAATTATTGAAGTGGAAGTGATGGTTGACCAGACTCCGAATCTTCACGTACTTGGTCCGATGGGTATGGATGAAATCGGGATGAATCTTCAGGATATTTTTGGCAATATGATGCCTAAGAAAAGAAAAGCTCGCAAGATGAAAGTATCTGAAGCCCGACTCTTAATCGAAAAAGAAGAAGCAGACAAGCTCATTGATATGGAAGCTGTTGTTCGGGATGCACTCCGTCGTGCCGAAAATTCAGGTATAATATTCATTGATGAAATTGACAAGATTGCATCCAGAAGTGGAGCCGGCTCAGGTCCTGATGTTTCCCGTGAAGGTGTTCAGAGGGATTTACTGCCGATTGTTGAAGGATGCTCGGTAAATACCAAATACGGTATGGTAAATACTGATCATGTGCTTTTTATTGCTTCCGGTGCTTTTCATGTTTCCAAGCCATCAGACTTAGTGCCTGAACTTCAGGGGCGTTTTCCTATCAGGGTTGAGCTTAAAAGCCTTACTGAAGAGGATTTCGTGAGAATTCTTACTCAACCCGAAAATGCACTCATTAAACAGTATCAGGCTTTAATCCTGACTGAAGGAATTGAGCTTAATTTTGATGAAACAGGAATCAAAGAAATCGCTTCACTTGCCGCAAAAGTCAATGATGAAGTTACAAATATCGGAGCGAGGAGATTGCATACAATTATGTCAACTCTGCTGGAAGAAATTATGTTCAAGGCTCCTGATGATATCGAATCATTTAATATCATCATCAATGATGAAAAAGTCCGGGATGTGCTGAAAGATATTGTCCAAAATACAGACCTTAGTAAATACATCCTGTAAATATAGATTTTAATATTAATTCTTAAAGGGGCGAGAAATCGCCCCTTTTGTTTGTTGCAAAGGGCTGTTGCCCTTTGTTGATTAACACGTCATTTTCTCTCAGAATTTGTCCTCTTTGTGTTCGACAATAAATTCGAATTTCCCACTTGATGACCCCAAAAAGTAAAAAATACTAATTATTTATAGTAAGCAAATTATTTGTAACTTTTTTTGTATTTGAAGTGTTTAGGTATTATAAAATATGTTATTTTAGTAAAAGTTATTTAACAAATATCTGGCATGAATATCATGAAACAACTAAAAACAAGAGCTTTGCTCTTATCGCTTGTGGCAATACTATTTGCCGCATCTACTGCTGATTCTTTTGCTCAGCTCACGAAGATTTGGGACAGAAGTAATGAAAATTTATCATTTCAATGGCTTTGTAAGAAAGGCAAACTTGCTGTTGTAAACGGTAATAATGTTCTGATTGACTTGAGTAATGGGCAGACATTATTCAATGTCAAAATGCCGGAATATATCTACCTTGATAATTCCGGAAAAAGATTCTTTGTTTCAAATAATCAGGATGAAGTTTGCAAAGTATATGATAGATTCACACTTGAATATATCGAAGATATACAATTCAGACGTTATACTGATGGCTATATAGCACCTGATGATTCAACAAGAGTTGAATTTGTCAGACAGACTCATACATTAAATTTTTGGAATATATATTCCAATGAATTGAAGGAGAGTTACAAAATTCCGAATACACCTGATGAACCTGCTTACAGCATAGCTCCCGGTTCTGTATTTTCAAATGATGGCAGATACCTCGCTTTTCATTTTAAGAGAACATCTGATGCTGTTCAAAACAACTTTCTTTTATACGACAGACAGACCAGGGAATTGATAATGAAAATGGCATTACCTGTTAACAATTTCCTTGTTTATCAGTTCTTTAATAAAAGTAATCTGATGGCGTACTCTGAAAATATAAAATTACCCGAAGATGACAAACCATACTCTTACATACGAATATATGACCCAGACAAAAGAGAGGTGGTGAAGAATATTAAAATGTCAAATGTTGAAAATGGAGTATTTTATTTTTTGTTGAATCAAAATGATAATTACTTTATTTATTCTTTGGTTCCCTCCAATGATAAGAGATTTTATGATATTGTTAATGATAAGAAACTGGATTTTGTACTTTCAAATATACCAGGTCCTTTTTATCTTGATGATTCACTCTATGTTGCAGGTTCATTTGAAGGTTACAAATTCGATTGGAACGTTGTAAGTGTTGACGATGAACCAAATCCAATTATTCCGGTCATCTACCCCTAACCCACTATCAACTCAATCAATCTTGATATTGATGAAAAATATTACAATGGCCAATGGCAGTTGACTGATTTGAGTGGAAGAGTTATACTGAATGGAATTATACCCCATACTCCACTACTACAAATCAATATAGAAGCTCTACCACCACAAACCTACATGCTACGTTTACAAATGGGAAGCAATACATTAACTTACAAAGTACAGAAAATATAGGAGAAACGCACATGAAAAAGATAATAATTTTCCTCGCAGTATTCTTATTAGCAGTAAGATGTTTATAGAAATAAAGTTTAGGGTATCAATTTGACCTCGAAGAGGTCAGATGTTTATAGAATAATTTTTAGGGCGTCAATTCGACCTCGAAGAGGTCGCATAGTTATCCGCAATATATTTTCTATAAACATGCAACTTTTTCAGAGTTAAAAGAAAAATAGGAACGTTTCAAGAACATTTGCTATTAATAGTACACAACTACGTTGTTATTTCAAAGCCCTAACCCCCAGCACCGATAACATTTGCTATTAATGGTACACAACTACGTTGTTATTTCAAAGTCCTAACCCCCAGCACCGATACCATTTGCTATTAATGGTACACAACTACGTTGCTTTTCCGAAACCCTAACTCCGAACCCTGAAAATTTGTCTTGCTATTTCTTAGATTTGATTAAGATTTTATTCAGAATATGTTTTGAAATACTAAATAATAGTTTCTTTCTGCTCGAAATATATATTTTTATAATTGAAAGAAATTATTTCCCTAATGAATTATGTTCAGATTTCGGTTGAAAGAGTTTCGATTAGGTCAAAATGTGTAGTATTTTAGTTAGAATTACAATTTTTTTCTGCGAAACTCATTCGGAGTTCTGCAAAAACCATTCGGAGTTCTGCAAAAACCTTTCGGAGTTCTGCAAAAACCTTTCGGAGTTCTGCAAAAACCTTTCGGAGTTCTGCAAAAACCATTCGGAGTTCTGCAAAAACCATTCGGAGTTCTGCAAAAACCATTCGGAGTACTGTAAATACCATTCGGAGTTCTGCAAAAACCTTTCGGAGTTCTGCAAATACCATTCGGAGTTCTGCAAATACCTTTCGGAGTTCTGCAAAAAAGAATTTATTGAAACGCCCCGAATGCTTCACTAAGTTTATCCTGAGCGAAGTCGAAGAATGTCTGAAAGGACATTTCAACAACGCTCAGATAAAATAAACTATTTAGATAATTTTTTTTGAGCAAACCAATTCAATTTAATAATTCAAGCTATTTCAAAAGTACTCTTAAACAATACCATTTCGCTTGATAATATCTCTTGCTATTACGAGCTTTTGAATTTCACTTGTTCCTTCAAAAATCCTGTTTATACGAGCGTCACGATAGAACCTTTCAATAGGTAATTCTCGCGAAAATCCCATACCGCCATGAATTTGCATAGCATAATCAACACATTTGTCAAGGGCTTCGGAGCAGTATAATTTAACCATTGCACTTTGGCGTGAGAGCATTTCATGCTTGTCGTAAAGGACTGCAGTACGGTAAACAAGTGATTCGGCAGTGTAAATTAGAGTAGTCATTTCTGCAATCATAAATTGTATTGCCTGGAAATTTGCAATTGGCTCACCGAATTGCTTGCGCTCTTTTGCATATTTAGTGGACATTTCCAAAAGTTCTTTGCAAGCCCCGAGACAAGCAGCTCCAAGACCAAGTCTTCCGGCATCAAGAGTTTTCATAGCAAGTAAAAATCCCCTGCCATCAGTGCCAAGCATATTTTCATTAGGAACCCGAACATTATCAAAAGTCAGAGATGAAGTCTTGCTACCACGAATACCCATTTTCTTTTCCGGTGCTCCTGCAGAAAAGCCCTCTGCGCCTTTTTCAACGACAAAACCTGTAATTCCACGGGATGTACGAGCAAATACCGAGAAAATATCGGCAAAAGGACCATTTGTAATCCATAATTTTTCTCCGTTTATAACCCATTCATCTCCGTCTTGCTCTGCTCTGGTTTTGAGGTCGAATGCATCTGAGCCTGCACGTTCTTCAGTTAATGCAAATGCAGCTACTTTTTCTCCGGTTGCCAGAGGAACTACGAACTTATTCCTAATAAACTCGCTTCCACCCATATAAATTGAATTTGTACCAATCGAAACATGTGCCCCAATAAATGTTGCAGTTGATAAGCAAGCCCTGCCAATTTCTTCCTGTATCAGACAGTAACCGACCTCGCCAAATCCTGAGCCACCGTATTCAATCGGGAATGCCGCACCCAAGATACCTAATTCTCCGATTTTGTCAATTATTTCACGGGGAATTTCTTCATTTTCATCTATTTGAGCCGCAATTGGTTTAAGTTCGTTGTTAACGAAATCCTTAACCATGTCTCTGAGCATATTCTGCTCTTCTGTAAAAACTAATTCAAACATTTAATCACCATATAAGTTTTAAAAAAAAATAATTTTTAATTACTACTTTATAAAAATAACAAAAATAGCATTTTTTCTCTAAGTATTAAAAAAATAAAGTTAAATATGAAAATTATGACATTTATATGAATAAGAAATTTTTATTAATTGGAAAATATTGTTTTGTAATACAAATCATATCTCAATCATTATCTTTTTAATTTTTTTTTAAGTACCTGCACAATAATAAAAAATATGTTTCGTGATAGCATTAGCACTCAATGCAAATGAGTGCTAACTTATTTCCGAGAAACATTGAGTGGTTCTTTGTAAATTGAAATCTAAAAATAAATTTTAAGTTAATTTTATACATTTTTTTGTTAACTTTTTTAACAAATTTTAAGGAGATTTATCATGGCTTTAAAACCATTGCACGATCGCATTATCGTTAAAGCAGCTCAGGCTGAAGAAACTACTAAAGGCGGAATTATCATTCCCGATACCGCTAAAGAAAAACCAATGCAGGGCGAAGTTCTTGCTGTTGGTCAGGGCAAAGTATCAGAAGACGGTAAAATCACGCCGCTTCAGGTTAAAGTTGGCGATGTAGTACTTTATGGCAAATATGCCGGTACTGAAGTAAGTGTTGACGGTGATGAGTTACTCATCATGCGCGAAAGTGATGTTTTTGCGATTATTGACTAATTTTGTAAACCAATTAAAATATAAAGGAGATTATTTAGATGTCAGCTAAATTAATTAATTATGATGTAGAAGCTCGTTCAGCCCTCAAAAAAGGTGTTGACCAGCTTGCAGATGCAGTAAAAGTTACACTTGGACCAAAAGGTCGTAATGTAATCATTGACAAAAAATTCGGCGCTCCTACCGTTACTAAAGACGGTGTTACAGTTGCCAAAGAAATCGAATTAGCAGACCCAATCGAGAATATGGGCGCTAACATGGTTCGCGAAGTTGCTTCAAAGACTTCAGATGTTGCCGGTGACGGTACTACAACTGCTACAGTTCTTGCTCAGGCAATTTACCGTGAAGGCTTAAAGAATGTTACAGCGGGTGCAAATCCAATGGACCTCAAACGCGGTATTGACCTTGCAGTTGCTTCAATCACAGCAGGTTTGAAAGAAATCAGCCGTGAAGTTGAAGGCAAAAAAGAAATCGCTCAGGTTGGAACAATTTCAGCTAATAACGACTCTACTATCGGCGAACTTATTGCAGAAGCAATGGAAAAAGTCGGTAAAGACGGCGTAATTACAGTTGAAGAAGCTAAAGGTACTGAAACTTCTATGGAAACAGTAGAAGGTATGCAGTTCGACCGCGGTTATTTATCACCTTACTTCATCACTGATGCTGATTCAATGGAAGCAAAATTAGAAGATCCCTATATCTTAATCTATGATAAGAAAATTTCTGCTATCAAAGAACTTCTTCCAATTTTGGAAAAAGTTTCTCAGCACGGACGTTCATTGCTTATCATTGCTGAAGATTTGGAAGGCGAAGCACTTGCAACTTTAGTTGTAAACAAATTACGCGGTACATTACGTATTGCAGCAGTTAAAGCTCCGGGCTTTGGCGACCGCAGAAAAGCAATGCTCGAAGATATCGCAGTATTGACCGGTGGTACTGTAATCAGCGAAGAAAAGGGCTTCAAACTTGACCAAGCTCAGGTTTCATATCTCGGCAGTGCTAAAACTATTATTATTGACAAAGATAATACTACTGTTGTTGAAGGTGCCGGCTCAAGTGATGATATCAAGAAACGCGTAAACGAAATCCGCGTTCAGATGGAAAAAACTACAAGTGATTACGACCGCGAAAAATTACAGGAACGTCTTGCTAAATTAAGCGGTGGTGTTGCTGTTCTTAAAATCGGTGCTTCTACAGAAGTAGAAATGAAAGAGAAAAAAGCACGTGTAGAAGATGCTCTTCATGCCACACGCGCTGCTGTAGAAGAAGGTATCGTACCTGGTGGCGGTGTAGCTTACCTACGTGCTTTAACTAAACTCGATTCATTAAACACAATCAACGAAGACCAGAAAACAGGTGTTGCGATTATTCGCCGCGCTATTGAAGAACCAATTCGCCAAATCGTTACTAACGCCGGTGAAGAAGCTTCAGTTATTGTAAATGAAATCAAAGCCGGTGAAGGTGCTTACGGATATAATGCCTCAACCGGTGAGTATGGCAATTTATACGAAATGGGTGTTATTGACCCGACTAAGGTTAGTCGTGTAGCTCTTGAAAATGCCGCTTCAGTTGCTGGTTTACTCCTTACAACTGAATGTACAATCGTTGAAGCTCCACAGAAAGAATCACCAATGCCTCCAATGCCGGGTGGTATGGGCGGAATGGACGGAATGTACTAATCAATTGACAATTGATAATTTGCAATTGACAATTATTTTAAATCCCTGCTTTGAAAGAGGTGGGGATTTTTTTTTGAAATTATTTGGTCGAATCTGATTAATCAACTATTTTTGAATTTAACTATTAACATAAATTACAATAAATTTCATATATTTTCTGTAATACAAATATGAATGAAAAAGTTTTATATTGGATTGAACTATCGGTTTATGATTTAGATACTGCTAATGCTATGCTAATTAGCAAGAGATATATATAAGTTGGTTTTATGTGTCATTAAGTTATTGAAAAAATTTTCAAAGCACTTTATTTTAAGCTGAAAAATGAAACCCCTCCTTTCATTCATAGTTTATCAAACATCGCAAAAAAAGGAGATTTTTATGATATCCTTAGTGCGGAATTTATAAATTTTATTGATATTTTAGAGCCACTTAATATTGAATCCCGTTACCCAATCCATAAAGATAGAATACTAAAAAATCTAAATGAAGATAAATGTAATGATTTAATCAACAATACCAGGGAACTCCAAACATGGATTAAACGAAGTTATAGAATTAGTTAGAAGATACAAAAATTTACTAAAAGAAGAAATTGATTTTGACAAGGTTTATTTATTTGGGTCTTATGCTAAGGGTAATTATACTCAAGATAGTGATATAGATGTTGCAATTGTTGTAAATCAATTAGATGATGATTTCTTTAAAACCACTCCGATTCTTTGGAAATTGCGAAGACAGATAGATATTAGAATCGAGCCGGTGTTGATTGAAAACAAAAATGATTTCTCAGGATTTTTGGGTGAAATACAAAAATATGGTATAGAAGTGAATTAAATCCCTGCTTTGAAAGAGGCGGGGATTTTTTTTTGAAATTATTTAAAATTTTACTTCGTCTATAGCTAAAGTTTAATAAATCGAGTTGCCATTATGACACAAATTTCTGAATTAAGAACTATTTCAAGTAATAATTTAACTACCACCCAGCTATTATCTTTACTGGCTAATATCAATAAACCGCTATAAATAAGTGAAGATGATAAGCCACGTTGCGTTCTGCTTGATATTGAATCATATCAATAAATTAATGATACTATGAATATGTTGACTTTGATAAAACATTCCGAATCTGCAATTCAAAATGGTGAAATGATAGAAAATTCAGATGTATTCGCAAATCTGAGATTGAAAGTTTATAAAAAAATATTGTGTATTTTCAATTTTCGATTTACTTTTATGATGTCCGGTTGTAATATTTCAACTTCATTCCAAACTGAATAACAAAACCCATCATCATTTACAAATGAGTATAAAGCACGTGAAAATGTTTATACTCTCGCTACATTTCATTCATAAATTATGGTTTTCATTTTCTTAATCAGTCAGATACTTAAATATACTACCGGATTAGAATGTATCTTAATCATTGAGAAGCGAGTCGTTAATTACCGAAATTACAAAAAAAGCTATATTTATTAGCACAAATTCTGACTTTTATAAATTATAATTTCTATTATTAAACAAAATTTATTAATTTTACATTCATAATTAGTGAAAATATCGAATTAGTTTATGAAAATCAAAATAATAGTAATTTCAGTAGTTTTAATTGTTGTCGCAGCGTTAGTTTATTATTTTTTCTCAGGTGATGACAAAAGTACATTTATAACAGTTAATCCGACCTATGGAGAATTTCGCTCTGTTGTCAATAATACAGGTGAGCTAAGAGCCAAGAACAGTATTGATGTTCGGGGTCCGAATAATGCAAGGGCACTTGGTATTTGGCAAATGAAAATTACTAAAATTGTAGATGAAGGTACTATTGTCAAAGAAGGAGATTTCGTTGCTGAGCTTGATAAAACAGAAATTATGCGTGAAGTAAAGGAAATTCAGCTTAATATTCAAAAATTTGAATCACAACTTACTCAGGCAAAACTTGACAGTACACTTGCACTATCGCAAGCAAGAGATGAACTCGAAAATATAGATTTTAACCTTCAGGAAAAGAAACTTCAGATGGAGCAATCAATGTATGAAGCACCGTCTGTTATAAGACAAGTAGAGCTTGACTACGAGCGCACAATGCGGAGTTTTGCTCAGTCGAAAAAAAATTATGAAACAAAAGTACAGCAGTCAATCACAAAGATTAATATAATTCTTACTGATATGATGAAAGAGCAGCAAAGACTTGCTTTGTATATGGAAACCCTTGATATGTTTAATATAATGGCACCTGCCGAAGGTATGGTCATTTATGCCCGTGAATGGGACGGCAGGCGAAAAGTTGTTGGTTCAACTATTGATGCTTGGTATCCTATTGTAGCTACTCTGCCTGATTTAACATCAATGGAATCTGTTACTTATGTAAATGAAATTGATATTCAGAAAATAAAAGCAGGACAGACAGTTAAAATTAGCCTTGATGCAAATCCCGAAAAGAAAATCTCAGGTATTGTTGAAAAAGTCGCAAATATCGGGGAGCAAAAGCGTGGCTCAAACGCAAAAGTATTTGAGGTGATAATTTCTGTTAATGAAAAGGATACAACACTTCTTCCTTCAATGACCACAGGAAATGAAATACTTATTTCAACAGTAGCTGACGTTTTATTTATTCCTTTGGAATGTCTTCATGTATTTGACAAAGATGAAAAGAAGACATACTATGTCTTTAAAAAAGACGGCGCTACAATATTCAGGCAGGAAGTAGAAATAGGTGAGATGAATGATAATGAAGTAATAATTATGAAAGGAATTTCACAAAACGATAATATTATGCTCTCATCTCCGGAAGGCAACCCAGATGATTATAAATTATCTAGACTCAAGTCAGAGGAAAAATGATTGCAAGTCTTGGATATAATCTAAAAATTGCTGCTGAAGCAATTCTCCAAAATAAAGTGCGATCTGTTCTGACATCGCTTGGTATTATTTTTGGAGTGGCTTCTGTCATTTCAATGCTTGCAATTGGCAGTGGGGCAGAACAAGAAATTCTCGAAAAAATGAAACTTCTGGGAACGAATAACATTATCATAAAACCTCTTGACAGTAAAAGAATGGCTGAAATTCAAAAAGAGGAAGAAAATGATGAAGCTAACTCTGACCAGAAGTCAACCAGTAACAGGTTTTCACCTGGATTGAATTTATTGGATATGCAGTCTCTTAAGAAAATTATTCCCGGCATCAGCCATATAGCACCGGAAATTGTTATCGAAGTTACGGCTATGAGAGAGGGCAAAAAGAGGGATGTAAATTTAGTTGGAGTCAATAGCGATTACTTCGTAATTAACAATTTCTCGATTACTTCCGGAACTAATTTTAATAGTTTCAGCTTTGAGAAATCTGAAAATGTTTGCATAATTGGAAGTGGAATCAGCAAAAGGCTGTTTCCGACTGATAATCCGATTGGTCAGATAATTAAATGCGGCGAGCAGTGGCTTACTGTTATTGGTGAAATTAACGAGAAAAACATCTCTAAAGATAATATTCAGAATCTCGGAATAAGGGATTATAATTTGGATGTCTATATTCCTATTTCTACGATGCTGATGAGATTCAATAACCGCTCTCTTGTTACAAAAGCAGACCTGCAGAGGCGTGGCAGAAATCAACCTACAGATGAAAATTATCATCAAATTGATAAGCTGACAGTTGCATTCCGAAGCAGTGAAGAAGTTCAGCCGGCAGTTGAAATAATTCGTCGTTTGCTCGATAGAAGGCACAATACAGTAAAGGACTTCGAGATTGTAGTCCCCGAACTTCTGCTCGAGCAGGAACAGTCTACCAAACGTATTTTCAATATTGTTCTTGGTGCAATTGCATCAATTTCACTTATTGTCGGTGGCATTGGAATTATGAATATTATGCTTGCATCCGTGCTTGAGAGAACAAAGGAAATTGGTATCCGTAAAGCAGTTGGCGCTAAAAGAGCTGATATTATGTTACAGTTCCTGAGCGAAGCTGTGGCAATATCAGTAAGTGGCGGTATTATCGGAATTATTCTTGGAGTTTCTGCAGGAGTTGTAATTGAACTTCTGACTGATATAAAAACGATAGTATCACCATTTTCAGTTATACTATCGTTTGTAGTTTCAATTTCTGTTGGGTTAATATTTGGAATTACTCCGGCAAGACGAGCATCAATGCAGGATACTATCGAACTACTGAGATATGAGTAATCATTATTGCTTACAAATCTCTTCGCAATGTTTTTTGAGATTTGCTAGTCCCTGATTGAATGACTTATTGAGACCTGATTCAATCATTACTTTCATATATCTCTCAATTGGATAAGACAAGTTTCCGGATGCACCCCAGCTGATTTCGGTCTTACCGTTTATTTCTTTCAAATCATACCAGGTAAAAACTTCAGAAGCGAATGGCTCAGTAAAGACAAGCTCCTGCTCAATCCTTGAAAATTCCTTGACAGATGTATTTGTAAGTTTGCCACTTCCAACGATATCGCCTTTCCATTCGGAAGACTGACCCTCGCCGGGCTGTCCTGAAATTGGAAAATATGCTGAAGGTTCTTCCTCGTACCAAGTATTCCATTTGTTGAAATTCTCTAAATCAGCTGCCTGCCAAAAAACAACTTCAGCCGGACAATCTATGATGATGGACCTTTCAATTTCATATTTATCGGGCATAAATATTCCTACAACAAGGAATAATATTAACATAGAAACTATTATTAACAAAATGGCTTTAACGTATTTCACTTTGCCTCCGAAATGTTTTTAAAATAAATTTAATAACGAAATTTCATTAATATATTTCATAAAAGCAGAAAATATTTTTCTTCATACATGTAAAATACTCTTTGTAAGATTAATTCAATATTTCTTTGTTCAGAGAATTTGCTTTCGCTTGGTGAAAGTGGCGATTTCTACCACAAATGTTGATGCGGAGAACAAAACTTTGATTAACCACAAATGTTGATGCGGAGCACTGAACCGCCATATTGTCAAATACACGCTGTTAGAGGCTGGCAATTTTGTCGTTAATTCGTTTCGCCAAGTTTTCAATTTCACTATATTTTGCTAATTGTTGTAACCATTTTTCAGGAATGTTATCAAGTCCATAAAGAAGTCCTGCAAGTCCGCCTGTTACAGCACCTGTTGTGTCTGTGTCGCTGCCAAGATTGACTGCCTTCAAAACAGCATTTTTGCAATTGTCTGTTGTCAGCAAACACCAAATACTTGCTTCAAGTGTATGCAAAACGTAACCACTACTTTGAATTTCATCTTCGTCAAGTTTGGAAATGTCACCTTTTAGCAATCTGTCAAACTTTGCAATTTCTGTCGGATTGATTTCGCGACTTGTCAAGTGATTTGGAATTTCAGTTTGCAAGTTTACGTAAATTTCAAATTTGTCTTTACCAGCCAAAATTTGCTTTGCAAATTCAAGATAGTAGAAGCAAGCAATTACCGAACGAATGTGTCCGTGAGTAATTGATGAGACTTGTTTTGTTATTTCGTAGCGTTCTTTTATTGATTTGTCTTGAATATAGAAAAGCAACGGTAAAATTCGCATTAGTGAACCGTTACCATTGTCGGTTTCGTCAAAACCGCCTGCAAATTCTGGTTTTTCGCCTTGTGCAAGTCTTGAAATTGCTTGCCGTGTGGCAATACCAATGTCAAATACATTTCCTCTTGGTGTCCAAAAATTGTGTTGATACCACTTTACAAAATTTTGTCCGATTGTGTTTAGGTCAAAGTCTTGTGTCAATGCTTCGGAAAGGCAAAACGTTAGCGAGCTGTCATCCGACCAAGTTCCTGCTGGTAAATTGTATGTTCCGTAACCAATCATATCTGTTACAGGATTTTTTTTAATTGATTGTCGGCTATTGAATTCAACAGGAACACCCAAAGCATCGCCTACTGCAACTCCAAAAAGTGCAGATTTTATTTGTGGTAAAGTGATTTTAAAACTTTTGATTTCATTTTGTTTTATGGCTTTGATGATTTTTGGGATAACTCCATTTTCAAAGTTCAAAACAAAAAATCCATCATTAAATCCATCTGCTCTGACTATTGTTGTAAGAAGTTTGCACAATGTAATTGTATCAAGATTTGAGTAATTAAAATCTTGGTCATTAAGGATAGATTTTCCATCAGCCCAACTTGTCCAATCAAAAATAGGAACAATACCTAATTCGTGGATTAAGTTAAATACTTTGTCAACTATTTCAAATGAACTCCAATAAGGAAAAGTAAAAGAACCGTTTTCAAGTTCTTCGCCACCTTTGACTTCACCAAACTTTTTTGTTGTTTCAATTTCTGGCAATAACGAAAAAAGTCTATTCCAGTCATTTGTTGTTAATGTCCTTAAATGTTCTTGAAGTTTTTCTAATTCAATCATCTGTATTTCACTTATACGGTTTGTAAGATTTGCTTGCCACTAACAGTTTGCCACTTGCCGCAGTGGGGGATTTTGAAGCACAAAACTGTCAATGCACTACAAAAGTTGATGCGAGGTAGAATGTTCAATTAACCACGTCACCCGCCATGGAGCCAAACGCCTGTTACCAGCTGCCGTTTTAGTCATTTGTCAAGATAATTTTATATGTTGTCGGAAACTCGCACAAGTTTGTCAAGTCGCCTTTAATTATCAAAATTTCTGCCGTGTCGTTATCTTCGTTAAAGTTATAAAGTCTATACAAATAGAAATTTTCTTTCTCTATTTTACTTCTTTCAAGTTCAGTTCTTGTGATGTAAAATGTTGAATTTTTTCCACCTTTTGTTGTCTTGACTTCAATGTAAATTTTTTGTCCATTTCCGTCATATGATTCGATGTCGTAACCCGTCCCGTCTCCTTCGTCTTTTGCTGTATGTTTGATTTTGTCAACCAATTTATGTAGTCCACTTTGCCTTAATTTCTCTATTTCGTATTTCAAAACCCAAAGTTCGCCTAAGTCTCCTATTCGTTTATTGTCAATGTTGTTTTGAATGAAATTTACTGTCCTGCCTCTAAACGTCAATTGGTCTGTTGAAGTGGAAAGATTAGTTGCAGAAACTTCGTTTGCAGTTTGGAAAGTTGAAGCTACAGGAACTGGTGTCTGTTGGTTTAAGTGTCGTGCAACAGCATAAATAAAATCTTGTGTCAGTATGTTTAGGCTGATGTCGTTATAACAATCTGCTGTTATTCTGTCTTTGTGTAGTTGTAAAAGTTCTTGGTCATTGGATAGCTCATACTTTACTATTTCACATAAACTATTGAAATGTCCAATGTTTTCAATTCGTCCTTTTGTTGGTCTGTAAGTCAATTCAAGTCTTTCGGAAAACTGTTTAAACATTTCAAATTTATAGAAGAAATATCGTTCAGGATAGCGAAGTGTCAAATAAACAATAATTGCTCTGTGGTCTTGATATGTATTCTTGCCCGGAAACAAACTGTTGTTTATTGTTTCTGTTCCGTTTTGAAAGTCATTAATTCTTTGATATATGTCGTTTTCTTCGTCATATAAATTTCTAAACAACTGCCTTAGTTCTTCTGGTCTTTGTGTTGCGTAATGTACTAACATTCGCAAAGGAAAATACTGTCCTGATTTTAATAAGTTTTGAGTAAGACGAATTGATTGAGAAAGCACTTCAAGAAAATTTGTTGCTTCTATGTTCCAATTGTCTTGGAAACATTTCACGGCTTTCCACTTGTAAATTTCTTGTTGATTTACACGTGCAAAGCCAATTTTGTATTCGTCAATATATTGTCTTAAAATCTGTCTATTCATTTTTATGCAGTTGTCGATTTACGGTTGCAGGTAACTCATTTATCTACGAACTCTCAATAAATTTATTACAAAAATAAGGAATGTCAATAAATTAAAAACAAAGAAATAATTTATCAATAATTATCACTTCAAGACTTTGAAATTCAGACAATTTGCGTTAAGTTCGTCTGTTATAATTGTTAGCTGTGATAAATCCTGCAAGTTGAAAGTTATGATTACTTTCACATACCCGATTGGTACACTTGTCGTAGTTCTTTCGTGAATAATATCGTTAACATTTGCTCTGACTTTATCAAGTATTTCCAAAATCATTTTCAACATACCCGCCTGGTCTTGAACGAGAACCTCAATTCTGGCACGAAATCCCTCATCCATTGCACCTTTATCAAGTATCTGTTCCAAAATACTCATATTGATATTGCCGCCACTTATCACAGGAACGACTAATTTACCTTTTATGTCAATTTTCTTATAAAGTACAGCAGCCATTGCGGCAACTCCGGCAGGTTCAGCCAATATTTTAGCTCTTTGTAGCAATAAATATGCAGTACGGGCAATTTCAGAATCATCAACTACCACAAAATCATCAACATACTTCTTTGCTGCTTCAAAATTCAAATTTCCGCATGATTTTACAGCAATTCCATCAGCAATAGTATTGACAGATTTTAGGGGAACTATTTCGCCACTTTCAATAGAAGTCTTCATACTTGCAGCACCTGCCGCCTCAACGCCGATAATTTTAATATTTGGGTTCAAATTTTTGAGTGCTATTGCAATACCTGATATTAAACCGCCTCCACCAATGGGAACAAATACATATTCTACCTCCCGAAGCTGTTCGAAAATCTCAAGCCCGATAGTTCCGGTACCAGCAATTATGTTAGGGTCATTGAATGGATGTACAAAAGTCGCACCGCTGCTTTCTGCATAGTCCATAGCTGCTGAAAACGCATCGTCAAAAGTATTTCCAACAAGCTCAATATCTGCACCGTAAGCCCTTGTAGCAATAACTTTTAACGGAGGTGCAAAAATTGGCATAAAAACTTTACTTTTAACTTTCAATTGATTTGCCGCATAAGCAACCCCTTGAGCATGATTGCCGGCTGAGGCACACAAAACACCCTTAGCACGTTCATCGTCATTTAGTTTGGATATTTTGTAATATGCACCGCGAACTTTAAAAGAACCTGTTTTCTGTAGATTCTCAAGTTTCAAATATACATCAGCACCTGACATTTGAGAAAAAGAGGTGCTGATTTCCATTGGGGTACATTTCACTACATTTCTAAGCTCACCCTGCGCCTTAAAAATATCAGGCAATTGTGGTAAATTTTCATTTGATACTATAGTTTTCATTTGATTTTTCAGTTTCTATAATAGTGTTTTATAAAAATGTAAAAGTAACAAAAAAATATTTATATTTTAGTTTAAATGCTACAAACTAACATATAAGAATCCTAATGTTAGTTAATAACATTTGATTATCTTATAATTTCATTATTTAGACGTTTACCTTACTTAATACTTTCAAATTCGGTAATATGAATATAATGAAATTTATTGAACACCAAACTTTAAGAAAAAGAGCAAAATTTCAAATAATATTTTTAATACTTCGACTAATGAAACAATATAAATATGAAGATGGTTTGATAACTTATGTTTAAAAGAATACTTGTTGCTAACAGGGGCGAAATTGCAGTCAGAGTAATGCGTTCAGCCCGTGAGATGGGAATTGAGACAATTGCAGTTTATCACGAAGTTGATAAAGAAGCGTTATTTGTTCATTATGCCGATTACGCATATCGTCTTAGTGGAGACAGCCCAAAATCTGCATATCTCGACATTGAGCAGATTATCAATGTTGCGAAGAAAAGCTGTGCTGAAGCTATTCACCCGGGTTACGGATTTTTATCTGAAAGAGCAGAATTTGCAAGAGCTGTAACTGAAGCAGGGATTAAATTTATCGGTCCACTTGCTGAATCAATCGAAATGATGGGCAGTAAAACCAAAGCACGTGAAATTATGATTGATGCCGGTGTTCCGGTTGTACCCGGCACAAAAGAAAAAATTACGGATATTGAGCGTGCAAAAGAAATTGCGTCTGAACTCGGCTATCCGGTACTTTTGAAAGCATCAGCAGGTGGTGGTGGAAAGGGTATGAGAAAGGTATTTGAATCAAGTGAGCTTGAGCCGTCATTCCTTGCTGCCCAAAGGGAAGCTCTAAAAGCATTTGGTGATGATGCAGTATATCTCGAAAAATATATCGAAAGCCCCAAGCATATAGAAATTCAAGTACTTGCTGATGAACATGGAAATTATGTTTATCTTGGTGAAAGGGACTGCTCAATACAAAGACGGCACCAGAAAGTCATTGAGGAGGCGCCTTCAGCCGTGCTTGATGAGGATTTAAGAGCAGCTATGGGACTGGTGGCTGTAAACGCAGCAAAAGCATGTAATTATCACAATGCAGGAACAATTGAATTTCTGCTTGATAAGAATAAAAATTTCTATTTCCTTGAAATGAATACACGTTTGCAGGTTGAACATCCCGTTACTGAAATGGTTACCGGAATAAATCTTGTAAAAGAGCAGATTAAAATATCATGGGGCGAGCCGTTAAGTTTTTCACAGGAAGATGTGAAAATCAGCGGGCATGCTATTGAATGCCGAATTTATGCAGAAGACCCATTTAATAATTTTATGCCCGATACAGGAGTAATAAACTACCATCGCCAGCCTGCTGGTTATGGTGTCCGCGTTGATAGCGGAGTGGAAGCCGGTTCGGAAGTTACGATTCACTTCGACCCAATGCTATCAAAATTAATCACTTACGGAAAGGACAGAATTGAAGCTATCAGCCGTATGGAAATGGCATTAAGAAACTATAGAATTAAAGGTGTCAAAACTGTAATACCATTCTTGCTTGCGGTTATGCAGCACCCTGAATTTAGATACGGTTGGTTTGATACTGGATTTATCGAACATTCATTTGATTTTAAAACACTTGAAAAAATGAAATCCGAGCATAAGGAAATCATTGCTGCAATAGCTGCTTATGGCCTCAGAATGACACAAAATGCACAAAAACCTGCCAAAAGTCAGCCACAGGTCAGCAAATGGAAAGAGAAAAATTTATTATTAAGAAGATTGGTTTAGGGAGCTAAGATGGATAACATTTTATTAAATATTGGAAGCAATGAATATTCTGTAAATTATGATAAAGATAATCACAGCATAATTTATATTGATGATAAACCTTATGAAGTTGAACTTCTTAAAACATTCGGCTCTGACGTTTTTTCTTTTCTTGTAAACCAAAGGATATTTCAGGTTGGGCTTGATTTTGGAGATGATTCCAATCTCGAAATAAGTCTCGATGGACTTACTTACAGTATCGCTTCTACTGATGAAATGAAAAAAGTATTAGGACGGTATATCGCCAATAACGGTGGTGCAGGAAAAGCCGGTGCCGGAACTGTTAAAGCTCCAATGCCCGGACTTGTTGTAAAAATACTTGTTAAGGAAGGTATGCAGGTCGTAGAAGACGAAAAATTAATTGTTATCGAAGCTATGAAGATGGAGAATACTTTGAAATCACCTGTTACGGGAGTTGTGAAATCAGTCAAAGTCATTGAAGGTCAGGCAGTTGAAAAAGGTGCTGTATTAATTGAAATTGAAGTTTAGTTATCATTATTTATTTATAGTTTTTGTATTTTTTATCATCTATGAAATATTTCTTTATAATACCTATTATTTTATTAATTGTTCAACTTAGATCAAGTTATGCAGACTGGGAGAATACATGTTTAATTAATAACCCACCTGAAACTTTATGCTTTGGCTTAGGTCCAGAAACGATACTTGCATTGGGTGATGATATTTTTGTTGGTGGACAGTTCGGTCATATTTATTCAAGGTCTTATGATAACGGTGATAATTGGGTTAAACCTGATGAAATCAAAGGAATGGAAAAACTATTTTTCAATGGTAAATATATATTTGCATTATGGGTTAATTATCCAAAATTTCCTGAATATGATTCATTCTATTCGCAAGATACCGGCAAAACATGGCAGATATTCACAATAGATGGAAATAGCATAAAATCAATGGCTTGCGACAGCAATACCGCTTATGCTTATACTGATTCAGGCATATACTTTTCGGAAGATTACGGGCAGTCGTGGGAACACTCAGCCTTTGTGGTGCCGGGAAGCAATTTTGAACTCCAATATTCAAACCAAAATTTACTTTTTGCAAGTCCTTTTACCTTTTCAAAAGATAAGGGCATGACATGGGAAAGTATATCTATTCCGAATGAAATTGCTCTTGATATTGCTTTTAGCGATGACTATGTATTCGTTTCTACAGGTTACAAATTGTTTAGAACAGATTATTCCCTCGGTAAATTTGAGCTAGTACTTTCGTATAATGATTCGATTCGTGCTGTTGAATCTTACAATAACAACTTGATTGTAATTACTGCTGATAAAGAAATTCATTATAGTCATAATCAGGGTTTGAACTGGCAAATCATTTCCGGTGGTATTGATCCATTGGATTTTGAATCATTTGACCGGTATTTATCTTTTCAAAATTTTATTTCAAACGATAAGTATATGTTTTTAGGTTTAGGGTCAAATATTTACCGTTATAATTTGAAATTATTATCAAATGTTCAGGATTTTCAAGTTGCAGAAATTCAAATATTTCCCAATCCGTCTGATGAAATATTATACATTTCAGGAAATTCAAACTCAAATTCAGATAAATTTTGTATTTATGATATATTGGGAAATAAAGTTTTAGAAGATGTTTTTATCGGACGAAATTCAATAAATATTTCACACCTATCGAGTGGAATGTATTTTTTAAGCATAGATAGCGAAAATTATAAATTTATAAAAAAATAAATTTTTAATATTTTTTTACAGGAAGTTGGATATAAACTGAAGTTCCTTTTCCAATTTCACTTTCAATCCATATTTTACCCTGATTCTTGATGATAAATTCATGAACAAGTATCATACCAAGTCCAGTTCCTTTCTCGCCCAAAGATCCTTTGGTAGATTTATTTTTATCTAAAGAAAAGATGTTTTGGACTTGCGTAGGACTCATACCAACGCCTTCATCCTTAATTTCGATTTGCAGAAATTCATTATTACTTTCAACTATAGTTTCGCTGTAAAAATAAATGTTTGAATCATTAGGTGAGAACTTCAGGCTATTTGATACGATATTTCTAATAGCAATATTAATCAAACTTGCATCATAGTATGCTTTTGTATCTGCCTTCAAATTGTTAATGAAATTAATATTTTTATTTTTAGCAATAGATTGATGTTCCTGTATAATGTTGTTAATAATATAATTTATATTGTAGGAATCGGGCTCATAATTAATTTTACCACTTTGACTTCTTGACCAGGTTAATAAATTTTCAAGCAGGGAGGATAAATTATTTGCAGACTCTTTTAGTAATCTTAAAATGTCGTGCTTTTCTGAATCCGAAAAATCTTGGTAATCGTCATACATCATGCTTGTAATATTCTGAAACGAACTTACAGGATTTCTTAAATCGTGAGCAATTATTGAAAAGAATTTATCTTTTGCAGAATTAAGTTCATCAAGTTCTTCCTTTTGTTTGTTTATTATTTCGTTAGCAAGTTTTTGATGTTTAGCTCTAAAATAGAAGAAATATCCAATACCTGCTAATATAATAATAAGCACAATAGAAATTAAAATCTGATAAAACATAATTACTTTTTGAGACTTAATTTCATCATCTTTAATTTGGGATTTAAATTTATATTCCATCTGAGTTTGGTAAAGCATCTTCTCAGCATCATACATCAAGCCTTCATACTCAATCATATACTTCAAATATACAATCGCTGAGTCATTATTATTTAAATCTTCATGATAAATAGAATAAAGCAATCCAACAGAATTGTATATATATACATTTATATTGTATTTTTTTGAAATCTCATAAGATTTATGAGCATAGTATAGGGCTGAATCTATTTTGCCGCCATTTCTATAAGCATAAGCGAGATTCCGATAAATATTTGGAATTTCAGAAGGCTGTTCAAACTTTTTCAAATATTCAATAGCAGATTTATAGTTAGCAATTATCTCGTCATATTCTACATAGAACTGAGAGTAACTTGCATAAATATTTATATTATTAGCTATGATATCATAATAATTATACTTTTTTGCAATTTCATCAGATTTATGAATATAATCCGGAACCCTTTGGTCTTTAGCATACCCTGTTTGTTCAAGTATAACTGCAGCATATCGGTTATATGTTTTAGATAGCAAAAATTGATTTTGAGTCTTGTGGAAAATCGTTTCTGCTTTTTCAAGATATCGTAATGCGTTATCATAGTCTTTTTGGGCTCGATATACTTCACCAGAAAAACGATACGACTCTCCTAAAAGATCTGAATTATTGATTGAATTAGTACTTAAATATATTTCAATTTCAAGTTTCAGAAAGAATAATGCTTTTTCATAATCAGCAAAATAGTAATGGCTAGAAGCCAGTGAATGCAATGCTTTTGCAGCTCCTAAGGTGTAGTTGATAGACTCGGAAATTTTGAGGGCAGTATTAGCATAAATAATATTTGAATCAATATTATCAATATTATCACAATATTCAAGGAGTTTATCAACAGTTTTGATATCTTTTGGTAAAGTATCATAATTTTGTAGTTCAGATTGACTTTTTAAGGCAGTAATGCTCAAAAAGAAAACTACAACTACAATATTTATGAAATAATATATGCTCAAAATTATCAAATCCTCGATAATAAAATATCAAATTAACTTTTTCCAATTATCATTTCGGCAATTTGAACAGCATTCGTAGCTGCTCCCTTTCGAATATTATCGGCTACGATCCAAAGATAAAGACCATTTTTCACTGAATCATCCCGACGCAATCGGCTAATGTAAACTGCATCAGTATCATCAACAACATTTGGTGTAGCGTAGATTTCACGACTTGGATCGTCCATCAGGACTAAACCTGTTGTATTAGCCAATAATTTTCTGATATCCGAAATGTTAAATTCCTTTTCAAGTTCGACATTAACTGATTCGCAATGACCACCGATTGTCGGAACCCGAACACATGTTACAGCAATAGGCAACTCCTGAATCTCAAGAATTTTACGAGTTTCATTAATCATTTTGATTTCTTCATTCGTAAAACCTTCCTCGCCCTCAAATGTGTGGAAAGTTGTGCTGTAAGCAATTGGTCTGGATTCATCGAAATTTCCTTCGAGCTCACGGTATAGTTTATCAATACCGGTTTGCCCTGCACCGCTTATAGACTGATAAGTAGAGCATACTACACGTTTTAATCCATAATTATCAGCAAGGGGTTTGAGACCTGCAACAAGCTGAATAGTAGAGCAGTTTGGATTTGCTATGATATAGTTATGCTCGGAAATTCGATGTGAATTTACTTCAGGGACAATCAGTGGTACTTTAGTATCCATTCTCCATGCACTGCTATTGTCAATTACAATGCATTTTTGGGCACGGGCAAACGGAGCAAGCTCTTTTGAAGTTTTGCCACCTGCTGAAAACAAAGCAATATCTAAATTTTCAAATATACTTGGGTCTGCCTTCTTTACAATATATGTTTTACCTGAAAATTCAACTTCCATTCCTGCTGACCTTGCAGAAGCAAAAAGTGATAATTCGTTAAAGGGTAGCTCACGTTCATCAATAACTTTAAGAAAAGTCCTCCCGACTAATCCTGTAGCTCCGATAATTCCGATATTTGGCAATGAATTGCCGGATTTATAATTGTTCATATACAGATTTTATAAAACTTGGGTACATAAATGATTCAATACTAATAGCCTGACCTGTTTCAGCATCAATTTCTGAAACAACTCCTGCAATTTTCATATCTCCGTCAGCCATTTCATATTTATGGGCAGTTTGAAGTTGTAGTCTTTTGAGTGCAATATCCTTTCTCATACCGAGAACAGAATCATAAGGACCTGTCATACCTACATCACTTATATATGCAGTTCCTTCGGGCATAATGCATGCATCTGCAGTCTGAATATGAGTATGAGTTCCTATTACTACTGATACTTTTCCGTCAAGATGCCAGCCCATTGAAATTTTCTCGGCTGTAGCTTCAGCATGAAAATCAACGATGATGACATTAGCTTTTTCAGATAAAATCTTCAATGCATTGTCAGCAGCCCGGAATGGACAATCTATTGTTTGCATATAGGTACGACCCTGAAGCTGAAGTACTGCTACCTGAAAACCTGCCACTTCCAAGATTTTGAAACTTCTTCCGGGATTTCCGGGTGGATAGTTCATTGGTCGCAGAACCCGGTCACTCTTAATTAGTAATGGGCGGGATTTCCAGTTATCCCAGATATGATTACCTGTTGTAATTATATCAACACCACGTGAAAACAACATATCAGACTGTTCTTCAGTCAAACCTTTGCCCTCATCTGTATTTTCACCGTTTACAACAACTAAATTAGCTGAATGTTTCTTGATTAATTCTTCAATATTTTCGCATAGGTAATTTAGGGCATTTCTACCAACAATATCACCTATAAAAAGTAATTTGATTTTCTTCGACAATTTATTTTTTCCGGTTTAATCTAAAATATTATAATTTTTTATATACGATTATATACAACTTATCTTTTTAAAATAGTTATTCATATTGATTTATTTTAAAAAGATACAAACCTAATCAACTAAATATTTAGGCTATAAATCTGCAATTTTCTAATTAATTACTGATATTTTCTTATAAAACATAGATTTATCAGTGCTCACTATCAGGATGTAGTTGCCGCTTCTGATTGATTTGTTTTTAGATATATCTATTTTTAATTCAAAATTATTACCGTTAATAAGCCCATCGTGATATATATCAACCAATCTTCCATCAATATCGAACATCTTGATAGAAACTATTTCTCCGTCAATATCACTTATGCTGATATTTATTATATCGCTTGCAGGAATTGGGTATACATCGAATGAAATATTATTTGAAGGAGCCTCTCCGAGAATGTCTGTTTTAAGCTTTTCGATTTCAAAATCCCATATCCCTCTGCCGTAAGTTGCAAATCTTGCTGTGTTAATCTCCGGGATGTAATTCACACTCCAGTAAGACTGGTCAGGAGCGTCCAAACCGGCGATGTCATACCACTTGTTTTCACTAACGATATAAACAAATGGTCCGAGTGATGTTGCAGCAAAAATGGCATCTTCCTCAGGGTTTAAATCTATTTCATAAATCATAATAGGTGGTAAGCCCTCAATTGGATGAAATGTAACCCCGTTATCCTCAGAAAAATATATGCCCGGATTTGAGTAACCACTACCTGCTATATATACTTCTCCCAGATTTACTTTTGAAGCATAAATTGTTGTGCCATGAAGGTAATTGTATCCGGGACCAATGAATTCGATTGTTTCAGTCCAGGTTGAGCCTGCATCAGTTGAGCTGTAGAATTTCCCTTTTCGGGTCAATGCGTATAAGTAATTATTATCAATTGGCGATATTCCGATTGCAGTTACATAATTATCCTGCTCATCGTCAGAGTTAAACCTAAAGCTAAGTTCCTTAGGAATTATGCGTTCTGTTTGTGTGTCATAAGTAAGTTTCCAGATTTTTGATTCAGCTGTGTTTGATGAGCCAGGGGCAATATATGCTTCATATGGCTTACCGGGAGTGGTTACAATTGGTGGCATCCATACTTTTGCATTAGATAAGTTTCTGAAATTCCATGTAGAGTTTTTACGACTGCTCAGAGCATCCGGATAGAACATCGCAAATCCGGGATAAACTGTCCATATTGTTCTGCCGCTGTCACCAGAAGTAAGTGAGCCGTAATCGCCACTTATTGTTTGCTCGAAATCCAGTATTTTATCGCTTACAGTTTCACTTATTTGAAATCCCTGATCCTGACTGCCAGCAAATATCACACTGCCTTCAGGGTTCTGATGTGTGTAAATTGAATAATATTGGGATACATTTAATTTTTCAAGTGAAATATTTTCAACAGAATAATCATCTCTTGTTTTGTAAATTCCACCATCAGTGGATATAAGGAAGAATTCTTTATTAGCAGCAGTCCTGAAGCTTTTGATGCCCGGAATATCTGCATGAAGTTTATTCAGAGGGTCAGGGTAGTATTCCGCCCAGTTATTAATCAAATTCCAGTTTATACCTGCATCATAGCTGACAAAACAATTTACGCCGCCAAGATAGGAAAGATTTGCATCAAGCTTAGATACACCAAAACTATTGTGCATAAAATAATCTGTTGATGAAAGCCCGCTTTCTAATATATTTTGTCCGAAGTCATCACTGATTTGTACGAATGTATTACCGCTGTTATTATCTCGCGTATTGAAATAAATCCGAACTTTTCCGCCTGCGTCCGAACCGGATAACTTAAGATTATTTGGATTATTAAAAATTATCCTTGGATTAATGCTAAGGATTTCTTTGTTATTTTGTGATATAGCAAAAACAGTATCACGATGTACACAAATTAATTTGTTATATATTAATGAGATATTGCCATCATTTTCATAACCATATTCTCCTATGCTGTGTTCGATTCCCCAAATATCCATTAGCTGATTGTTGCTAACACTGAATACTTTTATAAAATTTTCACCATTATCTTCAGAATAATAAATTGAGCGTATTTGTTTCCAGGCATCATAATCCCATTCATTTGCTAATAGGTATAAATTTCTACCATCATTATCATTTATCACTACACCTCTTTGAATCCAGCCCCATCTTGCAATATTCTCAAGCCCGACAGATGGAATCCACGTAAATCCTTCATCTTCTGAATAGTAAACATTTTTTTCACTGAAAACTATAATTCTTCTTTTGTCATTAACTATTTCAACTTTAATTGACCGGATTGAAAACTGCATGGAGTTGTTAAGGCAAGTCCAGTTCTCGCCATTAATAGTGCCGCGCCATACATTACCACCGGCTGAGGCAGCATAAATTAATCCGGCGTTTAAATCAACATCAGCAGTATGTATTCTTCCTGATTGGTTGTTGCTGCCACGCTCTTTCCATGTGCCAGATATTCTGCCGTCATCGGAAATATATTTAAGAAGTTCTGGAGAATTTGGCTGAAATTTACTCTTGGTGTAATTTTTCAGATTCATACGTTTCGATTTGAATTCTTTTGTTAGAAGCTTATAATCAACATCCGGCTCTGTGAGATGCATACTTTCAAGCCAAAATTTCCGAGCTTTATGATAGTCAGGGTCTGACTCACGATTGAGTTCAGGCAAATGTGATGTCGTTGAACTTTGAGAAAATACAAATGCTGATGAAGCGATTAATATTAACAACAGATAATTCAGCTTTTTCATGATTTATTTATTTTAAAAATTAACAATTTACAAAATTAACTAAAAATTTGAATAATATCAAATAATTTATAATAATTTGTGGATATAATACTCTATGTAAAAGTAATAGAGTTTTGAAAATATAGTATTTTTTAAAAAACGAAAATTTTTTAAAATAAAGTGAAATTGATTACGATATACGCATTTAGTCAGAAATAACAGTCCTAAGCATAAAATTATTGAAAAAAATGTTTAATTTTCAAATAAAATTATTGTTAGGTTAAAAAGAATGTTATTTTTGCAAAAATTAAATTGCAATTATGTCAATAAATAGTTAAGGATATTATATGTTTTGGACTCCTGAGTTAGCGGCAACCTTGGAAGATGCACCTTGGCCTGCTACTAAAGATGAATTAATTGATTACGCCAATCGAAGCGGTTGCCCGCTTCAGGTGGTTGATAATCTTTTCGAGCTTGAAGATAATGATGAGTTGATAGAAGGTATGGAGGATTTGTGGCCCGAATACGAAGATATAACAAATGAAGAGTATTTTTATAACGATGACGAAGAAGAACAGTACATTTAATTTATGACGAAAGTCTTGTGCAGGAAGTTCCTTTTAACTTCCTGCTATGAAATATTATGACTAATATACAATATATTTTGATTTTACTATTATTGTCGGTAATATTTCCGATTTTAACAACTTCATTATACTCTCAAAACTTCATTTCTGACAGTCTTTATCAGGCAAGACGCGATAAATTTCTCAACGAAGTCGGAGATATTATTTTTAGTGGTAACTCTTCATTTACTCCGAATGAATTAATTGATGCAGTTAACTCAAAGAAAAATTCAATGAGTATTCAACATCATTTGTTTGAATATTATCTGGATAATTTTAAAAAAATTCCTGAGACTCCTGATGCAATTAAAGAGTCCTTAATTGCTGCATTGAAAAACCTCTCGCATGAAATCAAATATTTTAATGAAACTACCGCGGAAATGGATGTTCAGACACTTTGGCATTATTACAATACTAACGGATTCCATTTTGCAAAAGTAAGTTACTCGTTTTATCCTGATTTTGAGGACAAACATAATGTTCTTAAGTTCAACATCATTGAGAATCAAAGATTTTCGATAGATACTCTTGTATATATCGGTTTGGATTCTATAGATGAAAGCACTTTGAAAAAAATAAATGCGGTTAAGAAAATAAGCAAAGGTTTGCCCTACAGCGAGCAGCAGATTGTTGATGAAGTTAATATCGTTTTGAACTTACTTTTAAATAACGGATACTACTATGCCGCTTTAGAAGTTGAGCCTGTTTTTATCAATACTGAAACTATTAGTGATAGCATAACAGTAATATTCAACCCCGGAAAACGCCAGAGAATAACAAAACTTGATTTCGTTGATAGTCTCAATAATCAAAATATTGTAGTCCGGAATATGAAAATGTTGCAAATTGATATTAAAGAGGGTGACTGGTACAACAGAAGCAGAGTTCAATCCTCAATTAATAATTTGCACACTCTCGGAACATTTAATTTAGTATCAATTGATACAAGTAGTGTTTTTATGCCTTTTACAGATTCTACTCTTTCAATGTTGGTTTATACACAATACAGAAAACAAAAAGAGTGGGGCGTAGGGATGTTTGTAAATAATACACAAATTGATAATTTCACTAATGTTGGTGTTGAAGCCAATATTATGCACCGCAATTGGGGAGGCGCAGCACAATCAGGTAATATTTTTGCTAATGCCCGACTTAGAAATATCAGTCGTTTTCTCGCTGGTCAGGCTGGTGAATTTGAGGGACAGATTGGTTTTAGAATCGCTCAGCCACTTGTTTGGTCTATCGAAAATATGCGAATTGGAGCAACAGGTAGCTTTTATTACTCCCTATCAACTGTTGACAGGTTATTTAATATATCTTCATGGTATCTACCCATAAGATTCCCAATTCAACTTACTAACGAAACCTATTTGAACCAGATTATAATAGATTTTAATTTTGAATTTCAAAATCCTGTAAATTTTGTAGATGTAGTAAGAGATTTTGAGAATCAGGACAATCCTGCAAATGACAATCAGACAGAGACGGCAAGACTAGTTCAAGCATTACTTCTTTATCAGAATTTGTATGATTATCTCAACGGACCTGGAATTACTCTTTTAACATCAAACGTATTTGGTCTTTCGCTTATAGGTGACAGTAGAAATCATCCATTTAGTCCTAATTCCGGTGACCATTTTTTCTTTTCGATGGATGGTTGGAATGTATTTCTGGCTCACCCTTGGATTTCCGGAATTGCAAAATATTTGAGATTGCAGACAACGTATAATATGTTCTTTAAAACAGGTGCAAATGCAGTCTCTGCATTCAAGTTTCGTGCAGGTGTAATAAATCTGGTTGATGATTATAATGCTTATGTACCTTTTGAAAGACAATTTTTCGCGGGTGGGGCAAATAGCGTGCGAGGATGGCTCTCACGAGAACTGCACTATTCACCAATTGAATCTGCTGAATACGCCAAAGTCGGAGAAACAAGCGATTTGGTGCTTGATACACGCTCTTACAAGTTGATTTCGAATGTCCTGGGTAGTTCGGCTATACTTGAAGGAAGTGTAGAATGGCGTTATACTTTTCCTATGCCTAAAGGAATTGACGAAACTTTTGCTGAGCAAATCTCAAAAATTGGATTAACATTTTTCGTGGATTACGGAAATGCCTATCATTGGTATGCTGAAGGCGATGAAACTAATAATATGATATGGTATGAATATTTCACAAAAATGGCTTGGGCTGCCGGTGTTGGCATCAGATACGACACTCCTATCGGTCCAATCAGGCTGGATTTTGGTTTTCCGGTTTATAAACCGGGATACAACTTGCCAGACTATCAAATATGGGACGATTCAGCAATTTTTCGCGATATGAAGTTTCACTTTGGAATTGGTCACAGCTTCTAATCAGTCCAATTCGAATTTCCAGATAACCTCACCTGATGTATTAATATAAAATAATTTATCTTCATACCATACTTTTGCTATTCCATTTTTGAAATTATCAGCAAACTGAAATATTGGCTTAATAGCCATTTCGCCATCTTTGTTGATATAGCCGAATTTTCCACCGATATCAACCGGAGCAAGATTGTTTACAAAATTTCCTGCTGAAATGAAATCAGGTTTGATAACAAAATCACCATTGGTGTTTATAAATCCCCAATATCCTGATTCATTTTCAACTGATGCAAGTCCTTCCGAAAAGTCATTTGCTCTACTGAAAATTGTATAAGTGAAATTACCTTTGGTGTTAATGTAGGCAAAGCGGTTTCCAGTCAATACTTTGGCGACTCCATCCTTAAAGTTTCCTGCCATATCAAATTTTGGGTTTATGAGCATCTTACCGTTTGTATTAATGTACCCCCATTTTCCATCTATCATTACTGCTGCCATTCCTTCAGAGAATCTTTCAGCTCGTTCGTAGGCACTATTACCAAGTGGAATGCCATACTTATCAATAAAATAAAAAAGATTATCGTTCATTACGACTGCAAAATCTTCATGGTAAGTTCCCGCAAAATCATAGCTGTTGTTATCAGTAAATGCACCTGACTTGTCACAATAGGAGTAATACTCAACATAAACATCAACAATCTTGTTCCTGACTGCAAGCGGAATTCTACCACAACTAAATTTACCTAAATTTAAAGATTTAGAATTCAAAACGATTTCGCCCTTATTATCAATAAGTACATTATCAGCTCCGAGTGGTATAAACCAAAAATAACTTTTTTTGATTACAGTTGCCAAGCCCTCATTAAAGTATGCTGATGCAGGCAGATTAAAAGTTTTCAGTTTTCTGTTTTGATAAACAATTTCTGCATATTCTACATTGCACTCGAAATCAAACGGAATAACCAGATTGCCTTTTATATCAATATATCCAATTTTCTTTCCGTCAACAACAGGAAATAATTCAGCAAATAATATTACCGGAAATAATATTAATAATATATATACTAACTTTTTCAAAACTTCCACTAGAATATTATAAAATAAATATTAGACGAATAATCGTTAAATTAAATAACAATTTAAACAAAAAATCTGTCCGATAATTAAAACCGGACAGATTCATATTTACTTTGAATTAGTTCAAGAAATTATCTTCTTGAGTCGCCACCATAAGTTTTATAAGAATTAGGCTTCTCTTCTCTCAGGCTGAACATAATTTTCTTGGCAATTTCCTCAGCAACAACCTTTTGAATCTGGTCACCACTTGTCATATAATCTTCAATTGCAGTTTCAACTCTTGCACGAATGATTTCAGCTGTCTGTCCAACAAGTGCATTAGAAAGCTGATGAATGTCAGCTTGCTGTCCGCGAAGTGCTTCAAGCTGGCTACGGTTGGCATCTTCCATTTTCTTAAGCATTCTGTCCATACGTTCTTCTTCTTCAGTATAGATAAGTGTTAATGCAAGAAGGGAAAGCATCGTAAATTCAAGTGCAATCGCAAGTAAGATAAATGAAGGACGAGCCGCAGGAATAAATTTCAAACCACGAATACCTACTGCCACAATAAGGAATGCCGCACCGCCGTAAGCAAGACCTGTAACGAAGTTAGAATATTTTTCTGTAAAGTGGTGAGACATATAAAGTCTGAAACCTTTCAAAATAAGAAGTCTGTTACGTCTCCATAAAAGTGCATTTTTGGTATCTTCAATTTCAATTACCACGAAGTCTGAGAAGAATTCCTTGATACGGGTATAAACTGCTTCATTTCTGAAGAATACGATATCTGTATCATTGTCAAATACATCTTCAAATCTTGCTGATTGGAAAGGTGAAGCAATATCTTCAGTCATAGTTCTGTCCCAGATTAATCTGAATGCTGAACGCACTTCACTTATATCTTTTTCGGCAAGTTTGTCATCAGGCATAATGAGAAGCTCGATTACATCATCTGAAAATCCGGTTTGAAGACGAAGCTTAACCTTTGTATTATCTATCTGACGGTCGAATAATACTGCCATGAATCCTATACCCGATGGCATAAACATTGTAAGAAGCAATGCAGTGGCAAATGCCATTACAAGTGCCACAATGGTAAATCCAATATAAGGTTCGAGAATGATTGCCTCTTCACCAAGTACCGGTGCTTTTACATACCATTCAACTTTTGCTTTGGAATAACCGTGTTCTTCTTCAGTTCTTAACTCCCATGAAAAGTCGAAAATATAATCACGGTTAAGTGCATCTTTAACGATGTCTTTTCCGCCAGAGTATTGAAGTTCCTTTTCCTTAGAAGTTGAACCCCAAACAAGTCCGTCGAAATCAACAAAACCAATTCTTACCTGTTGTTCAAGAGTTGGCTGGAAAAGAGGAACGACGAAACCGGCAATCATGTTTGGAACTAAACTGTAGAAGTAGAAGTATGAAAAAACACCTGCCATAATAAATAATAGCAATGTTTGTTGAAGCCCAACCTTGTACTTCTTAGTTTTGGTAGAAAAATTCTTATTTGTCATTCGAGTATAACTCCATATTACATTAATAAACCAATTTTTATATTTCTATTTTTTAATTCATACTTTTTACAAATTCAAATCTACAAAAAAAAATTGTATTAGCACAAATCTTTTTTTAAAATTATGAAAAAAAGTTTATTTTTTTAACAATATTTTAAATTAAACTTTTTTCATTTTCAAAGTTAATTCATTTTTATCAGAAAATCAAAAAAAAATGACAATTTGCAATTATTTCATCAAAATTTTATCTATTTTTTATAAAATGATATCAATTTACTTTTTATACTTAAAAAATACAAATATTCGATATATGATTGTAGTGATGATAATTAATGAGCAAATCATTGTAATTGGTGGCATCAAACCGGGCCATTTCTCTATTTTTGTCCAATTCACTGCTCCCATCCAAGATGAATGGATAAATATTATAAAAAATGCAAAATATCCTGTTCTTTGAAGTTTTAGCCAGCTTTTTGGACTTAAACCCTGCATAACTTTTGAAATTGATGTTACTGCCGGAACTAAAAAGCCTGCAAATCCTGCAATTCCAAGAAAAATTATAGTATAGCCGTAATTATTCATCATTGAAGAATCATCAAAAAAAGCAGGGAAGAATTGGGGATTGATTATTCTTAATCCAAAAAATACATGAAGACACATAAAATAAAATCCGGATAGCCCGAAGTATCTCTTGTATTTTGATAGTTTTCTTGCTGTATGGTTTCCGGCTTTGCTCAATGAGGATATTAAATAAGCTGTACTTACTGATAAAACCGCTGCTCCTGCAAACGCTTTATTGATGATATAAGTACCGCTTTCAGCAAAATCAAGACCTTTGAAAAGGACATATCTAATATATGCATAAATCAAAACAAGAAGAAAATAGCTTAAGACGATTAATTTTGTATTCCTCTTTTCGACTTGGAAATTGTTATTTGTCATTTTAAAATGCTATATCTTTATGTTTAAAAACATTTCCGAAAAGTCTGAGTGTAGCTTTGATTTCTGCGTCATTATATGAAATATTTTGTTCAAACATTCTGAGTTTGTAAGTATTATCTGTTTCAAACATCCAGATAGTAAATACCTTATCAGGCATATCTTTAAACAGTACATCCATAAAAATGCCACCTACGGGATAATCTTCATTAACTGACAAAATGAAAAACTTACTTTTGTAATAATTTGGATTGAATGTACTTAAATTATCACCTAATGCATCCACAGCAGATCTCTCGAAATAATCAGATTCGCGTTTTCCGTTGAAGAAGTCATTCAATGCATTTCTAAAATTTGCAACAAAAGGAGCTTTTCCTGTTTCTTTAAGCAGTTTCAAATCATCATCGGAAATTTCAACAGGCTCGATGTCTTCAACAGGCACCTGAACCTGAATATATTTATTTGTGTCATTTTGTGGCTGAGGAGTTTCTTTCCTGTTGAGAGTATCAACCAAATTTTGGGATGCACTTTGAACCTGAGCCTGAGTAGTTGGATTTGCGGATACATTATCATTACTAATATCCTGCAATGAATTCTTATCTTCACTACAAGATATTAGTAATGTAAAAATCAAAATTATCGCAGCATTATTAAAGCGGGATATTGCCATGTTTCCTTGGTGGATTTTTATCAACTTTATTTTCAAGAATACTGAATGCTTCAATTAATATCCTTCTTGTTTCTTTCGGTTCGATAACATCATCAATATATCCATAAGAAGCAGCAATATAAGGATTTGCAAATCTTTCATTATATTCTTCAATCAATTCAGCTTCTCTTTTTGCCGGATTCTCGGCTGCATCAATTTCTTTTTTGAATATAATCTCAACCGCCCCTTTAGCGCCCATAACAGCAAGCTCAGATGTAGGCCACGCAAAATTCAAATCGCCTCTGATATGCTTACTGCTCATAACATCATAAGCGCCACCATAAGCTTTACGGGTAATCACCGTAACTTTAGGTACAGTTGCCTCGCAATAAGCGTATAGAAGTTTTGCACCATTTGTAATGATGCCACGCCATTCCTGGTCTGAACCCGGAAGAAATCCGGGAACGTCTTCATAAGTAAGTATAGGAATATTAAAAGCATCACAAAATCTAATAAATCTTGCCGCTTTTTTTGAGGCATCAATATCAAGCACACCGGCAAGTACTGCCGGCTGATTGGCTACAACTCCAACGGACCTTCCACCTAATCTGCAAAAGCCGACAATGATGTTAGGAGCATAATCTTTATGAACTTCAAAAAATACATTATTATCAGCAACCTTTGAAATAATATCGCGCATGTCATAAGGTTGATTTGGATTTGCCGGAATCGCATAATTCAAATCCTCATCTATTCTGTCAATCGGGTCATTGTTCGGAACAAAAGGTGGATCTTCAGCATTATTTTGTGGAATATAGCTAAGAAGTGTTCTTACAATTTCGATAGCTTCCATATCGTTTTGTGCTACAAAATGAGCAACTCCGCTTTTTGATGCATGAGTCATAGCACCACCAAGGTCTTCTGAGCTAAGGTCTTCATGAGTAACAGTCTTTACTACTTTTGGACCGGTAACAAACATATACGAAGTATTTTCAACCATAATGATGAAATCAGTTATAGCAGGCGAATAAACAGCACCACCGGCACAAGGACCCATTATTACCGAAATCTGAGGTACGACACCGGATGCCATTGTATTTCGAAGAAATATTTCCGCATAAGCACCAAGTGAAATAACTCCTTCCTGAACTCTTGCACCTCCCGAATCGTTAAGACCAATTACAGGGACACCGTTTTTCACTGCCAAATCCATAATTTTACAGATTTTCTTACCATGCATTTCAGCAAGGCTGCCACCTAATACTGTGAAGTCCTGTGAAAAGAGTACCATTTTTCTGCCAAGAATATCTGCAAATCCGGTAACAACACCATCTCCAAGAGGTATTGTTTTGTCAAGACCTAATTGGTTCGAATGATGATGAGCTAAAGCATCTATCTCTCTGAATGAACCTTTGTCACAAAGCAGACTGACTCGCTCGCGGGCAGTAAGTTTGCCCTTTGCATGCTGAGCATCTATTCTATTCTGACCACCACCAAGCTCAGCTTTAGATTTGAGGTCTTTCATTTTCTTGATTTTTGCGTCTATAATTTCTTTATCGCTCATATTTACTTTGTTTTGATTATAAAAATATTTATAACAGATACTTAAATATTTTATTTGATTTATTTATTAAAATCTTCAAAATTTGGATAAAATATCCTTTACTGCATCTTTGTGGATCATATATGTTGTCATTTTAAGCTTGACGTAGTCTGAGTGATAGAAATAATAGCCTTTGTGATTTCCATTTCTTGCACCAGAACCCGAATCCTTTATCAAAAACCAGTCGCCAGAAGAGTTTTTAGTTTTACCTACTAAATGAATTGCATGGTCATCTGTGGTTGTTTTATTAGAAAATCTGAATTGACGCGCATACTCATCTATATATTCAGATGGAATATCAAAGCTTGGAATAACTGCGGCATCTGAATAGGAATAATAGCCTGCTTCAGAAACATCGCCACCAATTGCTACTGAATAACCAGCTGAAATAGCTTTATTTAAAATACTCATAAAATCATCAAGCGGGACATTGTAATAAATTTCTGCCTTCCACCAATTATCAGGTACATCATAAACTACCTTTTTCCAGTAGCCGGGTTCGAGCATGGAATAAATATCCACATAATCATCAGGATTAATTTTCAAATAATCATTTACGAAAGATTTTGGAGTGTAGCTCTTGCCATTATAATCAAATTTTACAGGTGGCTCACCCATATAGTGATTCAGAATTGACCTGACATTGCCCAAAATTACATCATTATTCCAAAAAGAAGTTTTCTTACAGTTATCCAGATAATTATTGATTTCTTTCTCCATTTTCTCGTGAGCGTGGTGATTTTGACCATTTTTCATACCATTGTAAATTTCAACAGGGACAGCTCCGTACATTTTCCACATACGAAGAGTCGCTGCTGTCTGCGAACCTTCACTAACCAGTGAATTTCCTCTCTCATCAATATAACGTTCGACTTTAGCAAGATACTCATAATAAACAGTGTGCATTTCCGAAAGTTTTATTTCAATTTTATTAATTCTGTAAACCTCCGATTCTAAAAATGATGTTGAAGCAAATGACCAACAAGTCCCTGTCCAGCTCTGCATTACAGGTTCATTATGCCATAATGGTTTAAATTCACTTATTGATTTAGGAATTTCAATCCCGGAAAAATCAAGCATGAACGATTTTTTCTTGGGCTCTTCCTTTTTCTCAAATTCTTCGACTTCTTTTTTGATATTATCCCAGGCTTCATTCTTCCTTTCTATAAAAACACCCTTATCTTTTCTGACTTTTTGGGCAAAAGTTTCTTTTTGACAAGTCAAAAGAAAAATAATGATTGCAATTGACAATAATAAACGCATACAAATACTCCAAAAAAATATTTTTAATTTTTAAATTATACCAATTACAAAATTAAACATTTTGGAGTCAAAATAATAATATTATTTACTTTAGCTTACTCATAAAACAAAAATAATGTATTTATATCTTTGACTTATCGAAAACTTATAAAAATTTTATATAGAATTAACTCAAGAATGACAACACCTGATGTTATACTCAAGGTAGTATTGATAAGAAAAAAAAATATTTATATTTTCATCAGTTTAGTATCATCATTTCCAAGACTTACGCGAAAAAGTACTTCAAAAGATAAATCCTACTGTTAATCCACCTGCTAATTTGGTTTCCCTGTACAAGACTGGATAAGGATTTTTGTCAAGCTCTGTGATAGTTTTGTTGTCCTCATAAAATTTATACCCTATTTCAGCACTAAATATAAATCTTTTATATTGATATTCAAATGCAACACCAATTGCGACATTGTATGAATTATTGAAGATAGTTAAGGTTTGGCTATTTTGATAATCTTTATAATCATCATCAAAATAGTAATAACCACCCATAAGAAAATATACCCTGTAATTTTCGTTCCTGATAATATTTCTTTGTAACTCCGTACCTAATGAATAATTAATATTTTTGTGTTCCAGCTCATCAGTTTGACGGAAATAATAAAAATACATCGCTAAAAACTGAATACTTATATTTTCGCTTAAACGACGATTATAAAAAGCTCCGTATCCTGTTGTGTTTGAATGCTTTATACCTATAGTATTAGCAAAATCCGTACTTTTGATTTCTTGGCAATATATTAATTCGCTTAAATACAGGAAAACCATTAATATCAAAATAATTAGTTTCATTTTATAATACTCCTTAATAGATTTAATTCTAAAAGATGAACCATAATCCAAAATTTAGAATCTGTATTAAAAATAAAAACTTATACCTAAGCCAAACCCAATATCAGTCTTTTTAGTAAGTTTTGGTCTTTGTGAAATTTCTTCATTGATATAGTCGTATTTATATGCGAGTGCCAAAAAACCTGAAAAATTTTCATGAATAAACAAGTCAAATCCAAAGCCAAAACCTGCTGAGTACTGAATTGTAAGATTACCTGATGACAAGTTCCTGTTATCAATATTGAAATATGAACAACCAAGCATAGTATATACTCTTGTATTGGTACTAACTATTAAGTCTCTTTGAAATTCGGCTCCAACATTCATACTGATGTCCTTTTTATCTACTGTGAGATCTTCTTTTGACAGGCTTTTCCATTCCTGTACTTCGTAGTATGTACCGATACCTGTAATTCTAACAGTATAATCTTTTGCAAACCTTCGGGAGAAACTGATTCCGTAACCGGAAAAATTTGAATAAGATACTCCCACTGAGTTATCAAACAAATTTGACATCTTCTTATAAATTCCATCAAACTCATCTGAACTCACAAGTGTGTCAATTTCTTGAGATTTCGTGCTTACTGAACATAATGCGATGATTACAATAGTCAAAAATATGACTGACTGAAATTTTGTTAGCTTTTTCATTTCAAAAACTCCTTTTACATAATTGAAAAATAATACAATGCAAAAGTATATCTATGCAAAATTTAAGTTGTCATACAAATGTCAATATTTTGTAAAATAAATGTAAGCTAAATTATTTCTGATAATTTATATCCAATTGTCGGAACTGTAATTAAATAAATTGGATTAGCAGGGTCGGGTTCGATTTTCTTTCTTAATGCAAGTACATAATTATCAACAGTTCTTGTCGTAGGATAATTATCATAGCCCCAGACTTTATCCAAAATTTCGTCTCTTGAAATGACTGCACCTCATCGTTCCATTAAAAGTTTGATGAGATTAAATTCTTTAACCGATAAACCAATTGGTTTGTTATCGAGATAAAGGTCATACTTATCTAATATTAATTCATAGTTTCCCAATTTGTAGCTATCTGCTGAAATTTCATTATTAGTAGAATCTGCCCTTCGGAGAATTGCTTTTATTCTGAGCTTAAGTTCAATTAGACTGAATGGCTTTGTCATATAATCATCTCCGCCTGTTTCGAACCCAACAATCTTATCTAATTCCTCATTTTTACTTGATAAAAATAAGATTGGTATTAAAATTTTATTCTTTCTCAAATCTTTACAAATCTCGAAGCCTGTTTTATTTGGGAGCATTACATCTAAAATAATCAAATTAAATGGCTCTTTCATCGCTATTTCGTAAGCCAATTTGCCATCATTTACTGTCATGACATCATAATTTTCTTCTTTTAGGACGACTTCCAGCCCCATAGAGATAGCTAAATCATCTTCAACAATTAGAATTTTTTTCATGTCTTATACTCCAGGAAATTCTATAATAATTTTTGTACCTTTTCCATATTCACTTTCAAGTGATATTGAGCTTTTATGAGCTCTTATAATGTTGTTGACTATAGACATACCTAAGCCGGTACCGCTAATACTCTTCGTATCTTCACTTACAACTCTGTAATATGCATCAAAAATTACCTGTTGATGCTCCTTTTTAATGCCAATTCCCTTATCTTCAATTTCAAAAATATATTTGTTATTTTTTTCATAAGTAGAAATGCTTATTTCTTTTCTGGAGCCTGAGTATTTCATTGCGTTATCAATCAAGTTGTAAAAAACTTCATTTAAAGAATCTGATTCACCATATATCATATATTCATTTCCATTCTTTTCATAATTCACCAAAAAATTTCCCTTTATAAGTAAGTATGATATTGAGGAGACCACATTTTCCACTATTATATTCAAGTCTATGACTTCAAAATTATAATCCTTAGCTCCTCTTTCAATCTTTGAAAAATCTAAGACATTGTTGATTAACCTCGTTAATCTTTGACACTCACCAATAATAATTGTCAAGTATTCTTTTCTTTTTTCTTCAGAAAGTGCAGTATTATTGAGAATAAATTCCGAAAACAGACTTATAGCTGTAAGTGGGGTTTTAAATTCATGGGAAACATTTGAAACAAAATAGTTTTTTACAGTATTAATTTCTTCAAGTTTCTTTATTTCTTCACTTTTAAAAAGCAGTTCTTTCTGAATTTCTATAAAATCATATTTGATCGCAATTTCATTTATAATACTTGTAATGATATCATAATCTTCTATTGTATATGCTATGCCATTGGATTTCATTCCAAGTACAACTGCTGAATTTAAAAATCCTGATTCTGAGTAAAAGTAAATAACAAGTTCTGCATTAATCAGCTTTAAAAGTTCCCGATCAACATAATGCTGAATATTGTCTGAGAATACTGATGGATAAGCAATTACTTTAATTCCTTTGTGAATGATTGCAAATTCGTTGATATTATAAATTTGATGACTATTAAGCTCCGAATTCTTTGTTTTGATAAGTTGTAAATCATTGGAGTCATAAATATGCAAATAATTATATGATTCAACTTTCACAAATTTTGAAAAAAAATCATCAAGAACTTCCAATAATTGTCCTGTAGTAACACTATTCCAAATTCTACTTTTTATGATTTTTTCACTCGTACTTAAATTTAAATCAATTTTGAAGAAGTTTGTATCTACAAATTTTTGCAATCTACCTTTTACCGGCTTATAAAGCAATACTGTCAGTAGAATTGTGACAAGTCCCGCTAAACGTATCTGATTTGTTTCTGATAAATAAAATGCACCAAAAAAGTAAATCAGACTTAAATAGAAGATTAATAATATTGTAAAGAAGAACCCATAAACAGCACTTCTCCTCAAAAATAATTTAATATCGAAAAGACTGTATTTATATATAGCTATGAAGAGTGTTATTGGTGAAATAATAATCAATATTTGCATTGTTGCTTCTGAAATAGCAGGACTTTTTAATGTTATCCCGGGAAGAAGATACAGTATAATAAAAATTGATGGTCCCCAAAGTACACTGATAAAAATCCATAAGAGCTTATCACGCTCAATTTGTTTGGAAGATTTTATATATGAATGTAAAGTATTTATAACAACAAATAAATAGAACGGTATAAAGAAAGGTTTAATGAAATATATCAGTATTTGGTTATATAATCGAAAAATTACTTCTCCGGGATGTATTATGTAGAAATAATTCAAAATTAAAATGCCAATAAATAAAGGTATAATTAGGAAGTAAAAATATTTGAATCTTGTTATTGTATTAATAAATTTACGAAATGGATAAAGTAAACTAAAGTGCAAAAATGTAATGGAAAGCAGTAAATAACTTATTAAATCAATTGTTCTTGTCAGAATTATGAAATATTTTCTATCATCCGGTATTGTGCCAAAAGTAAAAAATAACATTATAACTACTGAAATCATCATCCAATGGAATACATTCGCAAGAAGTCTGTCAGTTAATTTGTAAAAAATAAAAATTGCAGGAATTAAAAAAAATAAAGATACTATTATTGTTATCAATAAAAAGGAGAAGTTATAATAATTTACAAGAGTTATTTGAATATCTACAGACTCATTTTCCCTGAGAACTACTAAATCAATTTGTTCACCGGCTTTATGAAAATCAAGTATAGTCTCATATATTGAATTATTTTTTACTTCATAACCTGCAATTTTTATTATCTTATCTGATTCATAAATGCAATCTATGCAATTTTGATTAAAAGGTCCTGAAAATTCAGGAAAATCGGCTTTTTCTGCGATATATGAGATATTTATCAAGCCAATTGCAAGGAGAATTATATCTCCTGTAAGTATTAATAAAAATATATGAGAAAACTTTTTCATATCATATCATATTATTTTATTTAAAATAAAGAAAAAAAATCAAATTAGAATCAAAAAAAATATTTTATGACATTTTTATGACAATTATTTTACTTATTAATGACAATAAGCAATTGACAATATCATATTTTTGAATTGTAATTTGTTATAATTTCTAAAAAGGGTTTTGTTATGAAAAATTTAGTTTACTTTTTTATTATTATTACTTACTTCCTATCGGCACATAAGGTAACCGCAGAAGAGGTAGTAATTAATGTCATGCACATAAGTGACACTCATTCCAATATGCTTCCCGGCTGTGGAAGGGATGAGAATCTAAATGGAAAAATCGGTGGATTAGCTCGGGCTGCGAGTGTCATTGGAATGGGTAAATACATGGATGACGAAATGTTATTCCTTCATAGTGGTGATATTTTTGTCGGTGATTTATCGTGGTATTTATTTTATGGTGTGCCCGAGTTAGTTGCTTACAAACAGCTCGGTATTGATGCAATCACAATTGGCAATCATGAGTTTGATGCAATGACTGAAACCTTAATCGGTGTTTTAGATAATGCACAAACACTCGCCGGCGAAATCAACTTCCTGAGTGCAAACCTTATTGCCGGTGAAGGTGCTTATGGTGTTGAGCTTGAAAACAGAGTCAAAGACAATATTATTAAAGATGTAAAAGGTGTTAAAGTCGGAATCTTTGGTATGACAACTGCAATTGCTAATCTTACTTCCCTTCCCGGACCTGATATAATTGTGTCTGATAATTATCTTGAAATTGCTGAACAGCAAGTAAGTGCTTTGAAAGCAGAAGGATGCAGTGTGATTATATTTCTCTCGCATCTTGGTATGATGGCTGATTATTATGTAGCACAAAATATATCGGGTATTAATCTTATTCTGGGTGGACATGACCACCTTACAACTTATGAGCCGGTTATTGTATCAGACGAACATCAGAATAAAACTTATATCATTCATTCAGGTCAGTATTTTCATAGTTTAAGTTCAATAAAAATAATAGTTCAAGATGGACAATTTATGGGTATTGAAAGCTCAATAATTGAATTGGATGAGACTATTCCTGAAGAGCCGACAATTGTTGAAGCCATAAATAATTTACTTGCTACACAAGATGAAGAAACTCATGCTTTGTTTAGTATTCAATTAGCACAGGCGACAGCAACATTTACCGAAAAAGTTGATGAGCCATTAGCCCCAGGTATAAAATCAACAGGAGTTGGCTGTCTTGTAGCAACAGCATTCAAGGAGTGGGGTGGAACTGAAATTGGATTTACAACATCAGGACTAACTTCTCAACCTCTTTATGAAGGACCTGTTGTAGGAAATGATGTTTTCAGAATTCTGGGCTATGGAGTAAATGAAACCACGGGTATCGGATACAATATGACAAAATTCAAACTTAAAGGAGAATATTTGTATCAGTGTATTGCCTATGCATTAAGTATTGTTTGCAATGATAAAGATGATGAATTCTTACCACAATTAGCCGGCATTGAAATTGAATATTATACTGGCGATTGCAGCCTTATTTCTGTTAATGTCAATGATGAGCCGATTGATTTTGAAAGGTCATACACCATAACATCTTCAATGTTTATTTGGTATTATATTGCTCAAATGCTGGAATTCCCTGTCGAAGATACAGAACTTTTCGATGATGTATCGGATTTCTTGGTTTTATTAGATTATATTATGGCTAAGCAAATTATTACACCGATGAATGAATCATGCCAAAATGTTATTGCTCCTGTAAAATCAGAATCCCAAGGTCCTAATACAAATTCCATAAGAGCTTTTCCTAATCCGGCAAATGAAATTGTCAATATTGAAGTTGAAATTGATAATCCTGGATTGTATTCTATCGATATATTCAATTTAAGTCAATTGAGCGAAATCAATTTCGGCAGTCAATTCCTTGATACAGATACAGAAATAATCCCTATAAATATTAGTTCCCTACCAACCGGTACTTATTTAGTAAGACTAAAGAATGGAGATAACACTTTACTTGGTCGTATAATTATATTGAAATAATTGATTAAGTGGCGCATGATTAGCTCATTGCTATCAGAGTCAGTCTTTAACTAAAAATAGATTGGCTCTGATAATTATTGTCCTATAGCAGCACCAAAGCCGCCACGATTAAAAACATTTTGCGTCTCATGATTTTTTACCTATTTCAAAAATACTTTTTCAAAAATAATATACTTTTCAATAATAATAACACATCAAAAGGAAATCGTCTCAAAAATAAGTGATTTTTTCTTACATTTTGATAAAAATCAATGAAAATAAAATAATTGACGTATAAAAATGTCAAATATAAGTGTTTTTCGAACATAAATTGAATAAGATGACCAGAATTAAGGAATTATACAAATGGATAAAGTCAGAGATAAAACATTAGATTTGATTAAAGATTTCCTTGATTTGCTTGCTAAGAATAAAATCAATATCCAAAAAGCGTATCTATATGGTTCATTCGCAAATAGAAGCAATAATCTTTATTCGGATATAGACTTAGCTCTTGTGTCGGATGATTTCACCGGAGATTTATGGGAGGATAAAAGAACCCTGCGTGAGTATAAATCTCTTGTATCGTGGGATATTTCTCCTATGCCTTACAGAGTATCCGAATTTGAATTCAGCCAGTTTGCAAAAGATGAGATTATCAGCAAAGGTATAAGGATTATTTAAATTATTTTCACTCTCCTCTCACTACCTGATAACTCAAAACACTTTTTCCACAATAAACTTTTACAGAATATACACCAGAAGGGTATGTTTCGAAATTTATTGTTAGTATTTCTCTCGCATCATTTACATTAGATTTAAACAGTAGATTACCGTTTTGCCCGAAAATCTCGTATCTGCTTGTATTGATGCAAGTTATCGGAATGTATACAATGCTGGTTGTCGGATTCGGGTAAATTGTTTCTTTTATTTTTTTTTCGGGAACACTCGTATTAGGGAAATAGGAGAATTTATTAATTGTTCCTCTTGAACTGCCAATAAAATATTTATTATTTGAATTGTAAATTGCATTACCTGCAAAAACCAATTCACCATCTAAATAAAACTTTTTATATTCCTGCTTTTTACCAACTAAATCAAGAATATATAAATAGACAGGTGCTGATACAATCATTTTTGATTCATTTTCAAAAAATGAAAATAAACTTGCGCCAATCGCTTTTCCACCTAAAATAAAAGCAAAAGTAGAATCAATGATTCGATATTCACTTATGCTGAAAATACATAAACCATAAAGTCCATTGTTATTTTCTTGTTCAAATTGTCCTGTAAAGAAGATTTTATCAGTATTCAGTTCAGAGAATTTTACATCTGCCGGATCGCTCCATTCTTTACTTGATGGGTCGGAAATATATTTGTCAACAATCTTCTGCCGAGAATCAAGCGACCAAACCATAAGTTTAGATACTCTTCCTTCATTCATTACTGCCAAGTACTTGCCGTCTTTGGAAACCGCAAGATTTACAAGCAACAGTTTTTCGTCCTCTGCTGTTGTCAGTTCTCCAACTGGCTGCAAGGTTTCCCTGTCAAATATCAGTATTTTCCTGTAACGAACCCAAGTTCCAATAACATCCTTATCCCCTTTTAGTATAGTATAAATGTAGGGTCTGACAGGGTCAACTTTCATTTCAGAAAAAGAAACTCCGTAACCTTCTTCATCTTCAGGAATAACATATTCGCTTATTAAACTCATATCATTCACATTGCGTAATTGCAATGTTTTATAGCCGTTTATAGGTAAAATTGAAACAATTCTGTTACTATCAGGAGTGAACTCAATTCTCCAAGCTCCGAAAGGATACACGGTAACTTTACCACCATCTTCACAAGAGCGAACCTGAACATCAAAACCAGTGCCTACAATAAATTGTTCTTCACCCGGCATAAACTTAAGGTCGTTTATTTGTGTAGAATCAATAATTGTCCTCCAGTTTACCGTAATCTCTCCGGCACGTACCGGAATTGAGTAAGACAATAGCAGCACCAAAGCCGCCACGAATAAAAACATTTTTATGTAACATATTTTTTTTCCATTTTCAGAAAAAGATTTTAGTCATAAACAATTATACAATAATTAATTTATCCAAATACGGCAAAAAACAGTTAAAGACCTAACCAGTAGCAGATGGACTGAGTTAGTTTTGTGGAGTCTGAATCTCCAAGAAACCCTATTGATTGCACTACAAGCCGTTTATCAATTGTATAAAACCCGCGTTTTACTGCCGTTTGTACATTCAGACCGGACTTTGTATAATCATTTATTAAAAATTCACCGGGATGCAGATTAGTAATTTTACTTGTTAAAGGTATTATAATCAAGTCGTAAGATGGAAAGTCGTTATTTGCCACTACTGCAGGTCTGACTTTAAAATTACTTAAGTCAGTAAATGGATATTTAATTAATACAATTTCATTTTTTGAGTAATTCTTCATAAATATCGTCTTCTTCGTTTGCCCAGATTTTGTCCAGAGAATATTCGGAACTGTTTAAATAAAAATCGTCATTTCCATTTTCCAAATAACTGACAAATACCTTGGTTTCATCAGGTATTGCTATGTCTGAGTCGAAAATTATTCGCCCATTTTTATATATTGCATTTATAGTATTAATCATTATTTCATCTCCTTTATTTTGTAAAAACGTTAATAGTATTTATATATTTCATTCATAATTCCGTTACCCAAAAATTTCACCTCCAAATTTTTCAAAAATTTGTTATGAATAATTACGTTTATTAAATTTTATAATATGATGATTCTATGAATTTTGAATGGGATGAAGATAAGAATATTATCAATATTGCAAAGCATGGTATTGACTTTAACGATGCAGTATTAGCTTTTAACTCAGCTGTTTTGACAAAAAAGGATAATAGAATTGATTATAATGAAGTTCGATTTATAGGCATTGGAAAAATATTTACTAAAACAATTGTAGTTGTTTGGACTTTAAGAAACAATAGAATAAGAATTATTTCAGCTCGTATTGCAAATAAAAATGAAAGGAAAATTTATAATGAAAAAGCCATCCAAAACTGATTGGAACAGAGTAAATAGGAATGATGATACATTAATTGATTACTCTGACATACCCGAAACAGACGCTGCTTTTTGGGCTGATGCAGAAATAAAGTCTTTTACAAATAAAGTTGATTATACATTTAAAATTGATGAAGACCTTGCTCAATGGCTTTTACAATTAGGTTCAGACTCAAATGAAGCTGTAAATAATATTCTCAGAGCATACTATTTGGTAAATTCTTAAGTAACTTGCAACATTAATCACAATTAGAGGGATAGTTATTGATTTGTATTAAACTATTGCCTTCTGTTATTGCCAGACCACCTCACTTATTTACGATTATTTGAATTGTTGAAACTGTACCGTTTGCAGTTATTCGTGCAAAGTAGGAGCCGGATGGTGCTTGAGCTGTGTTCCACTCAAAATTGTGGTTTCCGGCATCAAGAAACCCATCAAATATATGAGCTATTAAACGGGAATTAATATCATAAATCTGAATATTAATTGTTGCTGAATTTAGCAGGTCAAATCTGATATTTGCAGTGCTGTTTGTCGGGTTTGGAAAAACAAGCGGTTCAATTATTTGCACCGGATTTTCCTGTACTGAAGTCGGATTCCATTTGGCATTTAGCATATATACTCCGGCAACTCCTCCAATACCAATTCTTTTAGCATTTTTATCAACAGAGATTGAAAGCGGAGTATCTCCTTCGTCTAAATCTAAATATTTTTTTGCGAGCCAATCTAATTTAATTGAATTGGTTTCACTTCCCTTGTCAATATCCCAAATACTAAGATTCCAATTTAAAGAGCCACCTGTACCAACTAAAATATACTTACTTTCGGGCGAGAAAGTAATTGATTTTGAATATGAAGCATTTCCAAATTCTTTATTTACACTCCAGTCGGATGTATTCCAGATTTTGTTTGGAGATGAATCAAAAGCACCGGCCAGGTACATTCCGTCTGGGGAAAAAGATAAAGACATGCAGGCAAGATATTCTTTCTTTTCAAGAATTTTCAATCGTTTTAAATCAGGGAAGCTGTAAATTTCTATACTGCCCTCTTTATTTTCAGTTGATACATCTGCATAATTTTCCGACCTTGCTAAATACTTGTTATCAGGTGAAATACATAAATCATAACTGCTTTTTGTAAAGCCGAATTGATGAATTATTTCCCAACTTTGAGTATCAATTACAGTAAGTCCGGCTCCTGATTCTCCTCTGCTTGTAACTAAATAATTAGCATTTGATGAAAGTGCTATAACCAACCCACCATCCAGAGTTTTGATCAAACTGAAATCTTTTAAATCATAAATATTTAAGCCGCCAATACCCGGGCAGGCAACCGCTATAAATGTGGATGAAACCTCAATATCCAAAATTTCAGATTTTTGCTTGGGAAACTCTCTAATTAGCTGCCCCGTCTCTGCATCCCAAAGCCGTGGGATACTATCGCTGCCACCCGAGACCAGATACCTGCCGTCAGGAGTGAATTTTACTGCATTTACAGCATTTGGATAAGTGAACTTAGTCCAGACAGTGTCGGGCAGTTCCTCAGTCTGAGCAAAAGCAGATTGAACAAATAGCAGCACCAAAACCGCCACGATTAAAAACATTTTGTGTTTCATATTATTTTTCCATTTTCAGAAAAAGTTTTTCAAATTTGTAATTCTACATACTAAGAATAACACATCAAAATCATAATCGTCTCAAAAACAAGTGATTTTTCTCAAAAATAATCAAATTTTGTAAATTATTTTGCAAAATTCTTATAATAGACTAATATCTGTGCATAATTTAATCTTTACGAATTTTCTCATTATATCATGATGTAAACTGACTTATTTTGAACATTTCAACAGAAATGATTGAGAGATTGAGTTATAAAAGAAATAATAAATTTAACCCCTCAAAATCTAACAATTCAGAGGGGTTCGAATTAGTTTTATTATACTAAAAATGGCTATTTTAATCTCATTATTTTCTTCACAAATCTTTCACTTCCAATATTCAGAACTGCAGTGTATTCACCACTTGCAAGATTTCCTCCACTAAGGTTGAAAATATGATTACCCTGATTCAGACTGCCGCTGAATAATGCGCTAACATGAGAACCTTCAAGACTATAAATATTTATAGATACATCAGATTTTGATTGCAGATTGAATTTTATCTCCAAATCTTCCCTGAAAGGATTTGGACTTGCTGTAAGACTTAAACTTTCATTGTCATACGTCTCATAAATTGACCTGGCAATATAAAATGCATCTTGTTTGTAAGTTAGTTCAGATACAGTTTCTCCCGACATTCCGTCAAATATTTCAATTAAATTCAAATCCATTATAATTTTTGAATTTGAATTAAGGGTTTTGATTTTTAAAAGATTATATTGCTTAGCTCCATCTATATGAGACGTTTGGGGATTATCACCCCAAATTGTAATTGCTGCTTTACTATTAGCAAATACTCCGGAGCCGACTAATATTTCATCATCGGTATAAACTCCAATTTCTGTTTCATCAGGATAATCAGCTAAAACAAGAAGCACTGAGCTATTACCTGTCCTTGAATGTTCGGGTATTAAAATTGACGGTTTTTTAATGATGAAATCATCTGGGAATACACGTTTTCCTAAAGAATTTGCGGGATAAGTAAGTGATGAATTTTTACTCAAAAAGATTTGATAGCCTTGTCCCGGAACCATATTTCCAATGGTATTAATATCAAACATTGGTAAATATGTACCTCCGGAATTGTTTTTTGCAATCACAAGGGCATCATCATCAGTTAGACTTTTGAGTGCATCTTTTACATTCATAGGACTGTTTCTAAGGTAAGAAATGATTTTCCACCCTGAAGTTAGAGTGATTTGATTATCTTCAGGTTTAAGCTGATTACCTGTTATAGCAAGTGTATCAGATTGAGAAGCATAAACCTGATACCCCTCAAGTTTATTCCAGTTTATAATATTGTCTATGCTAAATGCAGGAAGATATGTTCCACCAGTGCTATTTTTCACAATAACAATATTGTTTTTTACTTCATCCCAGACAACCGGAATAGAAGTATTTTCCGGCTCTACAAATGAAGAAATTATATTCCATCCCTCAGCAAGAAATATCTTATGAATCGCAAAAGTTGTACCTGAAGCCGGAAACCAAAATCCCGAATAGGATATATTGTTTTGATTTTCCTGCTTACCAATGGCATACTGACCTAATGTACTGCTGACTTTGAAATCACCATTTTCAACAGTCGTTGCTGAACTTCCTATGACATATTTTTTAATACTGTAAGTCTGTGATTGAACCTGCAATATCACAAAAAAGAATACTAAAATATGAATTATATATTTCATTTTGACACCTTAATTTCCGATTTTGTTTAAAAGAATTTCCAATTTCCGCTCTAATTCCTCAATTCTTTGATTTTGATTATCAATTATACTTTGTTGCTCTTGAATTGCTTTTACAAGCACAGGAGTTAATTTTGAGTATGAAACTGACCATAAATCTGATGCTTCATTTTCAGGAGGGCTTACAATTTCCGGTAAAATCTTGAATAAATCCTGTGCGATAAATCCAATATCATTAGCACCTTCATTTGAAATATTTATTACTCCATTTTCAGTTATAGAATTATGGTGAAAATATTTCAACGGTTCTAACTTCATAATTTCATACAAGCCATAAGTAATTTCAGTTCTATTTGTTTTAAGTCTTCCATCAGAGTATAAAACCCAATCATTTGCTCGCCCTCTTCCAATACCAATAGTTGTAGTATTTGGCAATTCAAGGGCATAAGTTGGTGATGTCACTGTTTGCAATCCAACCCTTCCATTTTTAAGAACTGTCATTGCATTGCTGCGAGAGTTAGAAGCAGTACCATTACCAATAACAAATAATCTGTCAGTAGAAACCCATGCGCTTGTTCCTCCATGAGAATAATCAGTATTGAAGCTACCTACTACTGTTTCAACAAATGATTTTGCAGTATTATTAAGACCCAAAACCGTGGAATTTGCTCCTGAAGCATTTGTAAAATATCCCATCGCTGTGGAATAACCTCCAGAAGCTGTTGCCATATATCCCATCGCTTTAGAATAAATGCCAGATGCCGTTGACGAAAAACCTAATGCGATTGATGCCGTTCCTAATGCTTTGGGATTATGCCCCAATGCTATAGAATAATTACCAATACTATCTTTGTTCCAATTATTAAATTCCACCATGCCTACTCTAAATGCTGCTTTATCAGGATACCACATCATACGCGTACCTCCTCCTGTAGCGGGTGGGTTGCCTTGGTTTGTGGATTTATATTCACCTGTAAATAAAACATTTCCTCCGCCGATTCCTATGCCATTGGTATGCAAAAGTGCATCTGGAATATCAGTACCGAGTCCTAATCTACCATTTTTCAAAACCGTCAGTGCATTACTACGAGCATTTGAAGAAGTGCCATTTCCAATAACAAACAAGCGATCACTAATGTTCCAATCACTTGTATCAATAGGTGTATAATCTGTATTCCACCTTCCTATTACAGTTTCGAATCCGGATTTTGCCGTTGTATTCGAGCCAAAAACTGTGGATCTTTTACCCGAAGCTGTAGTGCCAATACCAAATGCAGTAGAATACGGTCCGATGGCTTTGGTTGAGGCACCCAATGCTGTGGATAAAGCACCTGAAGCTATTGTACTACTACCAAGTGCCGTAGAATAGTCGCCTGAGGAAAGTAAACTGCTTCCTATTGCAGTTGAAGAATAACCGGAAGCTTTATTATTCCAACCAATCGCTGTTGATACAAATCCAGAAGCGATATTTTCATAACCAATAGCTATAGAGGAGAAACTCATGGCTGTATTGTTTTGACCAATAGCTGTAGATGCTGATCCAGAAGAAATATTTTCATATCCGATTGCTAAAGCATGGCTTGATAATGCTTTGCTGTTATTGCCCATAGCCACAGAAAAATCACCAATGCTATCATTATCCCAATGAGCTCCATCTACATAACCTGCTCGAAAAGCCGCTTTATCGGGATACCACATCATACGTGTTCCTTCACCTGAAACTGGTGGGTTGCCAGGGTCTGTATCCTTAAATTCACCTTCAAACAAAACATTTCCAGCACCTATGCCGGTACCGCTTGTATGCAGAAGTGCTGAGGGTGTTGCAGTTCCTATTCCAACATTGCCGTTCCTGTAAATATTTCCAGTTGTGTCATTTGATCCGTTCCATGTAGGATCATACTCATTGCTTGATAATGCTGAAAGTGCATAAGGAACTGATGTAAGTTTTATTCTTGGGAGTGGCGTTCCTGCACCAACTTGAACTTCAAGCCATAATTGATTATTAAAACTTATGGTTAGTGGTGTAATTTCGCCAAGTGTGAGATTAGCAAGACCATCGCTAATTTGAACGTTATTCTGCGTCTCTATCCATAGAGCCGTACCACCCGATGAAACATCGAATAATTTCGTTGTGATATTGAATTGACCATCGAGATTAGCACCATTATTATCTTGCAGAATACCCTGCCAACTAAGAGTGTTAGGTACTTGAGAATATAGGTTTATTTGCATAAATGTCAGCAAAATCAGTATAAAACATCTTCTCATAAATAACTCCTCCTATTTATTTAAGTTTAATAATAAAGTTTTAATTTCGCTTAATTGACTTTCAAGTTCTTCTATTCTTTGTTTCTGTTGTGTCATTTCTGTTTTATAGTTTTCAATTACGCTTTGCTGCTCTTGAATTGCTTTAATTGCAATAACGCTCATACCGGCATAATCCATTTGAAGCCAGCTTTCTTCACCATCATCAAAAGTTGATTCATAGACTAATTCAGGAAATAACTCCCGAACATCTTGAGCCATAAAACCAATGCTGCGTTGCTTTTCATCCTCAGTTTGCCACTTGAAGCGATAAGAGTAAACATCAAGTGAATTTACTTTCGATAATATGGAGGGCATACTTACAATGTCTTTCTTCAGTTTCCTATCGGAACTTGAAGTATAAACTCCATTGGTTGAGCTAAATGTGCCTCTCAGAGTTCCGTTATAGAAAAATTCTAGATTATTATTATCGCGAGTTGCTATATTCCACTGTCTTGTAGAAGAACTGCGGTGTCGGATAGCTATACCCCTACGCCTGTTTGTACTTGTAGTTGTCGTATTTGCAAACTCTCTCATATTGATATGGAGATCGGCATCTGCAGTATTTTCAAAATTTCCTCCAATGTTATGATGAATTTTAACTACATCCCTAAAAATAATCTCGCCACCACGTGATGCTTCGAAAATTGTATCTGATTGAGTCGGACATCCGCCAGTTAAAATTAATCCAGTACCACCAAATGCGTTACCATCAACGTTTAACATAAACCCGCAAGGACCTAATGAGTTCCATCCTTCAGTAAACGCGATACCCCCAGCTACTCCGGAGTTGTACGTTGTGCCCCCAACTACGATGTAAGTCGGCGTTGTGTCTATTACTGCAAGATTGAAGTTGTCAGGTAATGCCCCCCAACTTGGACCAATAAATGCCCTCCCATTAGGAAATTCTATATCACCGTTATTCTTAATGTTCCAAGGGCTGACCGTGTTTTTAGCAACAGGACCCCAAGCTGTGCCATTATATCCCAATAAATTTCCGTTGGTTGCACCCATACTACTCAATTTAGCACTTGTAATTGTTGCATTTGCTATCTTGTCATTTGCTACAGCTAAGTCGTCTAACTCTCCTGTACTGATTGATGTGCCTAATGCCGCAGATATTGTATTTCCTGATATATTTATACCTGCGCCTTCGGTGTAAGTTACGCTAGAAGCAGAATGTAGTGCATAAGGAACTGATGTAAGTTTTATTCTTGGGAGTGGCGTTCCTGCACCAACTTGGATTTCAAGCCATAACTGATTATTAAAACTGATGGTTAGTGGTGTAATTTCGCCAAGTGTGAGATTAGCAAGACCATCGCTAATTTGAACGTTATTCTGCGTCTCTGTCCATAAAGCAGTTCCTCCAGAGGAAACATCAAATAATCTCGTGGTGATATTGAATTGACCATCGAGATTAGCACCATTATTATCTTGTACAATACCCTGCCAACTAAGAGTGTTAGGTACTTGAGAATATAGGCTGATTTGCATAATTGTCAGCAAAATCAGTATAAAATATCTTTTCATAAATAACTCCTCCTATTTATTTAAGTTTAATAATAAAGTTTTAATTTCGCTTAGTTGATTTTTAAGTTCATTTATTTCATTTTGTTGAGATTCAATTACGCTTTGCTGCTCTTGAATTGCCTTTACAAGCACAGGAGTCAATTTTGAGTATGATACAGACCATAAGTCTGATGATTCATCTTCTGGTCTGCTTACAATCTCAGGTAAAATCTTGAATAAATCCTGTGCGATAAATCCAATATCATTAGCACCTTCATTTGAAATATTGATTACACCATTTTCAGTTATAGAATTATGGTGAAAATATTTCAAAGGCTCTAATTGCAAAATTTCATTCAAGCCATAAGTAATTTCAGTTCTATTAGTTTTTAACCTTCCATCAGAGTATGTAGCCCATAGATTAGCTCTTCCTCTACCAATACCATTTGTAGTACTGTTTGGTAATTCAAGGGCATAAGTAGGAGAAGTTACAGTTTGCAAGCCAATTCTACCATTTTGGATAACAGTCATTGCATTGCTGCGGGTATTTGAAGCAGTACCATTACCAATTACAAACAATCTATCAGTAGTGTTCCAACCACCCCCACCCCCTGGTGTATAATCAGCATTCCATCTTCCAAATACAGTTTCACAAAATGCTTTTGCACTTGTATTATCACCAAAAGCTGCAGAGCTGCTTCCGGACGCTGTTGTAAATGCACCAAATGATGATGAATTATCGCCTGAAGCAATTGTGTTAGAGCCTAAAGCAGTAGAAGTAGTACCAGAAGCGTTTGTTTCATTTCCCATCGCTGTAGAGAATTGACCTGAAGCAGTTGTATTTCTTCCAAGTGCAGTAGAGTTAAGAGCTGATGCAGTTGTAGAAGCACCCATTGCTACAGAAAAATAGCCGATATTATCTTTATCCCATTGGCTGCCATTTGCAAACCCTGCTCTGAATGCTCCTTTATTTGGGTACCACATCATTCGTGAACCTGAGCCGGATGCAGGAGGGTCAGCAGGATTTGGGCTAACGTATTCGCCTGCAAATAAAATATTTCCGGCATTAGTACCTATACCATTTGTATGTAGTAATGCTGTAGGACTATCAGTTCCAATTCCCGTATTACCATTTTTTAAGACTGTCACAGCATTACTGCGAGAATCGCTCGCTGTTCCATTTCCGACTACAAACAAGCGATCGCTATTATTCCATCCATTTGTTTCAATCGGTGTATAGTCCGTGTTCCATCTGCCTATAACAGTTTCAAAACCTGATTTAGCTTCTGTATTTGAACCTAATGAAGTCGAATTATAACCCGAAGCAATTGTAAAGTATCCTAATGCTGTTGAATATGTATTTGATGCAACTGTTTCGTTTCCAAGTGCAACAGATACAATTCCTGATGCATTATTATTATATCCAATTGCGGCAGCATACTCACCAGAAGCTGTTGACAGTATACCAGCTGACAATGAAGCAGTTCCACTAGCAGTTGTACCATATCCAATTGCTGTAGCAAAATCCTTTGTAGCATTGGTTAAAAAACCAATAGCGGTTGTCAATGTATCAGATGCAGTAGTAGATTGGCCATAAGCCAATGAATTATAACCTGAAGCTATATTATTCACTCCCATTGCAACTGAAAAGCTTCCTATATTATCTTTATCCCATTGAGTTCCGCTTACAGCTCCAGCTCTAAATGCCCCTTTGTCCGGATACCACATCATACGTGTACCTGCTCCTGAATCAGGTGGAGCTCCTGGATTGGAAGATTTAAATTCACCTGTAAATAAAACATTTCCCTCGCCTGTACCTGATCCAGATGTGTGAAGTAGAGCTGTTGGTAAATCAGTGCCAAATCCAATATTGCCATTTTTTAGAATAGTTATAGCATTGCTTCTATCGTTAGGACCCGATCCATTTCCTACAACAAACAATCTATCATCGGCATTCCAAAACATAGTATCATTTGGAGTGTAATCTGTACTCCATGCTCCAACGACAGTTTCATATGAGGATTTTGCCTTATTTCCTTGCCCCATTACTAAAGAGAACCTTCCAGAAGCCACATTTTCGACACCCATAGCAGTGCTAAATAATCCTGATGAAGTTGTGTTAGAACCAAAAGCAGTAGAATTATTACCTGTTGCCTTAGTATTAAATCCCATTGCAATAGAAACATCTCCAGCAGCTTTGGAAAGCCAACCCATAGCGGTAGAATAGTCACCTTCAGCATCAGTATTATAACCCATTGCAGTGGAAATGTAACCTGATGCAGTTGTAAAATCACCCATAGAGGTAGAATAATCACCAGAGGCTTCCGTGCTATTTCCCATAGCTGTTGAAACACTTCCTGTGGCTTCTGAGTTAAATCCCATTGCAGTGGAAATGCTACCTGAAGCTATGGAGCTTTCTCCTAAAGCAGTTGCAGCATAACCTGAAGCTTCCGTGTAATAACCAATTGAAGTTGAATAAGTACCTGTAGCTGAAGAATTATTTCCCATAGCGATGGAATTATCTTCGGAAGCAATGCTTGAAAGACCAAAAGCAAATGATAAGTTGCCTAATGCTAATGATCCAGATCCACTTGCAAATGAAGCAATGCCTGATGCAGTATTATTAAGACCAAATGCTGTTGAATGATTACCAATATTACTTTTATTCCATTCTGAATTTTCAACTTCTCCTGCTCTGAATGCTGCTTTATCAGGATACCACATCATGCGAGTGCCTGAGCTGGATGCAGGAGGGTCAGCAGGATTTGAAGATTTAAACTTACCTGTAAATAAAACATTTCCAGCATTTGTACCTAAACCATTTGTATGTAGTAATGCTGTAGGACTATCGGTTCCAATTCCAACATTTCCATTGTCTAATATATTTAACGTTGCATTATTTCTGCCATTAATAGAAAAAGAATTAAGGTCTGTTTGACCTACATCCCAGAATTTTGTTTCATCGGTTAATCCTCTGTAGCGTACAACAGCACCATCTTTTGAGCCATCATTTTGGAAAGATCCAACAAGTCCTCCTCCGAAATTGAATATCGTAAATCTCTTTGAAGCACCAGATAATACATCAAAAAAGAATGGGTTTGGAGGTAGCCCTTCATATCCGATTGCAATTTTTCCTGTGAAATATGAATTACCAACTACAGATAATTTCTCTGTAGGTATTTCAGTCCCGATACCAACATTGCCGTGTCTGTAAATATTTCCAGTTGTGTCATTTGACCCACTCCATGTGGGATCATACTCAATGCTTGATAATGCTGAAAGTGCGTAAGGAACTGATGTAAGTTTTATTCTTGGAAGTGGTGTACCGTCACCAACCTGAATCTCAAGCCATAACTGAGTATCAAAACTAATGTTCAGCGGTGTAATTTCACCGAGTGTGAGATTAGCAAGACCATCGCTAATTTGAACGTTATTCTGACTCTCTGTCCATTGAGCCGTACCACCCGATGAAACATCGAATAATCTCATGGTAATATTATACTGACCATCGAGATTATCTCCATTACTTTCTTGCAAAATACCTTGCCAGCTTAGTGTATTTGGCACTTGAGCTGTTAAATGATTAACTTGCAAAATAATAGTAGATAGTATAAAAAAAAGTATAAGATTTCTCATAAACTTTAACTCCGTATTATTTTTGGATTTTAGTAATAAATAATGTGTAATATAATAATAATTTAGGAAATACAAAAATAATATTTTGAAAAAACGATAAAATATTTATGCATAAAATGATATTTATTTTACATGCTATTAATTATTGAATATTACACTTATAAATTGCTTCTTTTAAAATTAAATAATAACCAATCATGCTTAAGGTATGGTTTGTAATATTGCAAAAAAGCAGAATAGACTAAATTTCTATCCTGCTTTTGAAAATGTAAGAAAATGAATCAGAAAATATTTTGAAAAGAATTATTTTAAGGTGAACCTAATTATTAATACATTAATGTCAGATTTTGTCTGTGTATATACTTTGCTTTCCCAAAGATGATTGTAGTTAAAGTAAAATGATTTCAGGCATCTGTTAACTTCATTTTTATCCAAATAATAAATTAAAGTGTCGTTTTCCTTGCTTTGATAGGACAATTTCACATCAGACAGTGTGAAGTTTAGATTTAAATCATTCCAATCAATTTGAGATGCATGATAAGATCTGTAGTCTTGAACGTTAAATTGAGTCAATACTGAGTGAGAATTATTTTTTACTTGTCCGGAAGCTTTATATTTTAAATATTGAAACCAAAAGGTTATACTTGGATTAATTGTAGATGGGTCTATGTCAGGTCTTGAGTTATAGTCAATGGAAAAATTATCTCCTGAAAAAGTAAATGGATTCAAACTACTTTCATAATTGCCGGAAAGTTTGTTGTTAACAAAAATAGGGTAACCGTTGGGGTATCGGGCACTATACATCGTTACAAGGCAATTAGGGAGTATTTTAAGTAAATTATCGTCATTTCCGGTATCAGTTGTTGAGTATCCGTCACCAAAGACAACACCATCATTTTCAAGAAGCACCGGTATATCTTTATTAACTGACGGTTGGGATAAGTTGCTGATTTCAAAGACAATCTTTTTATTAATTCTATCAATAGAATAGCTCGCAATCTTCCAAAATCCGCCGGAAAAAATCAAACCTTTGACAACATCATCTGCATTTGCACCGGATTTTATGCGGCTTTCATCGTAATTGATAGTAAATTGAATTGGTTTCAGAATATTTATATTTCCAGAGAAATTAACATTGAATAAATTATTTCCCAAAGTGATATTTTGGATATTAAATCCCGGTGGATTTTCCTCATTTTTTACTTTGATTGTTAGTTCACCCTGAAGACACGAGCCCGGAATAATGATTTTCAAATCATTACCATGAGTTATGATTTGCTCATCTGTTGTGTGAGAAAGTGTTTTATTAATTAAGTACTCCGACTTCGGATTGATAATATTATCAATTTCATCACATGAAAAAAGGCAGAATCCACTTAGAATAATAACAAAAAATAACTTTTTCATATTTGACCTCTTACATTATGGGTTACTTCTTAAACTTAAACTAAATTTATTTAGTTTTGGATTGTCATTTAGTTGCTTAAGTGTGTAAATATCAACAGTATTATCACCCTGCTTGAATGTTAATGTAAAATTAACTTCCTCTGCATGTTTAATCAAGTCATGGTCATATTTCCCCTGCTCAAAAACCTTATAAGTATCTATATCCAATGTCTGAATACTTCCCCAGAAGTCCTTATAAAATGATTGAATTGGCTTCAGTTTTATCATTATATCTGTAGTGCGTGTATCGTTTTCACCAACCTGCATTATACTTGTATATTGATAAACTAAATTATTACTAATCCAGGTTTGTTTGTTTATCTCTCCACTTACTGTTAATCTTATTTGCCTATTGACTTCCTGAAAATCTCTTTGTATGCTGAATTTTGTTCCATTCCATTTAACAAATACTGTATCAATATAACCCGGACCGGTTTCAAATGCACTTGATGATGAAATTGAAGAATACTCGAAATGATGCTCTTGATTTGTACTTTGTTTGACAACAATAAAATCGCCTAATTCAACTTTGCAAACGAAATATTTTAATTTTGCTAGCAAATCGTCACCTTGTCCGGTATCTGTTGTTGTATAAGCATCACCAATAATAATTTCTCCATCATCAAGCAGAATCGGTTCATCTTTATAAGTTTTACCTAAAATACTTGAAATGCTTATGATGATTTTCCCGTTTGCTTCATCAAGTTGATAATCTGCAAGTTTCCATGAGCCGGATGAATAAATGTAGCCGAATACTGACTCCTGAGCAGTTTTTCCATCAGGAATTGCTGATTTATCATAATTGATAATGAGCTTAACCGGCTTTTGAAATTCAGTATCACCGCTGAATTTTATTCGATAGAAGTTTTTGCCTGGCTTCTGATTAGGAATATTCAAACCCGGTAATGAACTTTCTTTTTTGACTTTGACTTCCAAGTTATTCGAAATTGAATTAGCAGGAAAAATCATTTTGAAATCACTACCTGATTCAATAATTTGTTCTTCCGAACTTGCCTGAATCTTTTTATCAATCAAATATGATGAACTTGGCTTGCTTGTTTCATCACAGGAAGTGAAAATCATTAGAAGACCAAGCAATGCAAATTTAATGTTACAAAATTTCATAGATTTAATCCTTCTGATTATCATAATTAATTTTAAATTGCATTAAATTGAATATAAATCTGAGAAGATTGTTCAAAGCTATAGGATTTGGAATATATCTCAGTAATCTTATAAGTTTGGTCTGATTGCAATGTACTTAAATAACGATATGATTTTATATCCTTCAAATATTTTTCGATATCGGTGCCGGTAATCCACTCACTACAGGGCCAATTATCAGGATCAAATTTTGAAGGGATAGTTAATTTAACATTATATAAAACAAATGAATCTTTATAAATATCAATGTTGCCTAATACTCCTCTACTTTGATGATACTTGTCATAATTGAGTTTAATAATTGTAATTTCATTGTTTATTACATCATTATCAATTTGTCTGACTTCACCGCTGATTTCAATGACAGTAGAATCAGATGGTGTCAAATTTGTATCATTTTTTTCAAATTTGACTGTAAAATAATTCCCATTCCAAGATATTTGTGACCAAGTATAATTAACTCCATAACCAGGAGAATCCATATTGTATTCTTTCACAATATCTCCATTATCAAAAACCAAATCAAAAACAAGACCCAATTCCAGGAATTTAAATTTTGCAAGAGGGTGGTCACCTTGTCCGGTATCTGTTGTTGTATAAGCATCACCAATAATTATCTCGCCATCATCAAGCAGAATTGGTTCATCTTTATCGGTTTTTCCGTTAATACTTGAGATGCTAATGATGATTTTTCCGTTTGGTTCATCAAGTTGATAATCAGCAAGTTTCCAGCTGCCTGATGAATAAATGTAGCCGAATACTGATTCCTGAGCAGTTTTCCCAGCAGGAATTGCAGATTTATCATAATTGATTATGATATTAACTGGCTTTAGAAAATCAACATCACCGCTAAATTTGATTCGATAAAAATTCTTTCCTGCTTTAAGATTTGGAATACTCATTGCAGGCACTGAACCTTCTTTTTTTACTTTAACTTCTAAGTTGCTCGATATTGAATTTGCAGGGATTATCATTTTGAAATCACTGCCTGATTCAATTGTTTGCTCGGTCCAGCTTACTGAAATTGACCTATCAAGAAGATAGTCATCTGAAGGACTAATCAATTTATTGATTTCATCACAAGATGACAGCAATAATACTGTGACGAATATAACTATTACTCTCATAGTTATGCCTTTAAATTTAAATATAGATTGCCAATTTAATTTATCGAATTTTAGTCTGATATAAATATAAGTAAAAATGATTGTGAAAATAAGACCAGTCTATACCTTTTAGAGTCTGCTCAGTTACTTTGCCATCCTTATCGGTATTCGTATATTTGAAACTAATAGTTTTCAAACTATTTTTGAAAATTTCTTTGTTTTTGTTCTCATCATCATAAGGAGCTGTATCAAAATATAACCATATAGATTTATCAAACCATTCTAATTTATCACCTTGGATATTATCAAAAGTTGCTGTAAAAAATTCGCGAGTTGAATAATCTGAGAATGTACCAACTATTTCACAAACAATTGCTACATTTTTCAATATCATATTAAGTGTATCAACTTCACCTGTAATTTGATATGTTTTTTGATATGCTCCTCTTGTAATGTTTTCCTGGATTACGAACTTATTTCCTCCCCAAGTGATTGTTCCTTTGGTATCAGACTTTAAATTGTCATAGCTAAATCCAAAGGGACTACTTAAATTATCATTAATTACAGCAGAAAATGACAAATCACCTTCATAATAAATCATTGAATTTAATAAATCATCCTTATTGCCTGTATCAGTAGGAGTAAAAGAACCTAAAATCATCTCGCCATCATCAAGCAGAATTGGTTCATCTTTATCGGTTTTTCCGTTAATACTTGAGATGCTAATGATGATTTTTCCGTTTGGTTCATCAAGTTGATAATCAGCAAGTTTCCAGCTGCCTGATGAATAAATGTAGCCGAATACTGATTCCTGAGCAGTTTTCCCGGCAGGAATTGCAGATTTATCATAATTGATTATGATATTAACTGGCTTTAGAAAATCAACATCACCGCTAAATTTGATTCGATAAAAATTCTTTCCTGCTTTAAGATTTGGAATACTCATTGCAGGCACTGAACCTTCTTTTTTTACTTTAACTTCTAAGTTGCTCGATATTGAATTTGCAGGAAATATCATTTTGAAATCACTACCTGATTCAATAACTTGTTCTTCCAAGCTCGGAGTTACATTCTTTTCTATCAAATAATCCGAGCTTGGGCTATTTGTTTCATCACAGGATGCTAAAATAAATAAGAATGCAAAGATGAATAGTACCTTTTTCATTTTTTACCTCATTTTCCTGAGAATTGAGAAAAATCTAAGATTTCATCAGAGTCGAGATTATGATTGACTTTCGAGCCAATCGGTTTTCGGCTTCCGTTTGTATTATACTTCCTGTTATAATAAACATCACCTTGCCTGTATTCGCTGACAGTATATGCAGACCATGTTTCTTGATTTGAATTTAGATCTCCTGCTTGATAATATGATTGAGTAGAGGAATTTCCGGTAATCAAAAAATGCAGACCTGTATTTTCGAGTTTTAATTGCATTAATTGAGAACCGTCAAGATTTGTAATTCTAACCATACCATTGGACAGAACTTTATAAAACTTGATTCCTGTAAAAACTGTCCCTTTTGCAGGTGCAGCAGGGTCATTTGATGAATCCAAAACTTCACGGATGTACCAGATTCCCCAAAGCGGATTCATCTTTATGATAGTTTCTTTTTCAGCATTAATCATGAAACCTGGCAAATCTAAGAACGGTTTAATTTTATCACCGTTTTTAACTTGAAAAGGTAATACTCCTTTGAACTCACCATGGTTAATTACTAAAATTGAATCATGAAGTTTTCCATTGACCATAAAACGAACAGGTCCGTAATACCAAATCTCATCAGTATATTCACTATCTTGAATATGTTTTACGTCAATGGTAACTGTATCTGACAAATCATCCACATTATTCATTTCAATTTCCAAATGCGGAAAGAATAATCTCATAACATTAATGCCGGCATGTAGAATATTAGGTACAAGCTCAGATGATTGTGATACAGCTGAAACTTTATCAACATGAGGATAACCCTGACCATAGCTAAAGTACCATCTGTCGCGTGCTAAAATAACAGTTCTTCCACTTGGAAATTTTTTCGAGTAGCTGTAGTTATAGCTTTCATAATCAAGATTTTCAAGTCGTGGCTTAGGATACTTGCCATCTTTACCATTATATGGTTCTATTGTTTTACTTGTACCATCAGAAAATTTTTGCATGCCGTTTATTGTTTCATGAGTAAAGAAATTTTCGTTTGTAAAAGTAGCAAGTGCCGTATTAATTGTTCTGATTTTGCTTGCATTACTGAATGTAGCTGATAAATTTGGGTCGGGATTATCATCTTTAAATCTTTCCACCAGATATGGACCAAATAGCTCTTCATGCGGGTCAGGACTTCCGAAATTGGAAAGCTTTCCAAGAGTCAGACCTACCGGAGCGGCATGGCTGTCATTTCTAACGTGTGAGGGGAGTCCCATATCAGCAGTGTTATGAAGTACTTCGCCTAAACACCTGTAAGCTTTTGCGAAATACAAGTTCCTTTTTACCGAATCCTTTTCAATAAGACCTAATATCATGTAAGTTTTACCCATATCAAGATTATATGGATTGCCTTTGCCATTTTCTGTATCACCTAAAGCCCATTCAATGGCATCAATCCCCGGATTTGGATAAATCCCTTCCCAATACGTGCCACGATTAGTCAGATAATGGTGTCCGCTTAATTTTACAGGGTCATAAAAATGCCTTGTGGCAGCAGGAATTTGAGGTTCATCTGCAGAAAAGCCACCGTGTTCAATCCATTCGATTGGCAACATAGCTACATCAGTATTTTCAACAGTTGAGTGAAAATAGCCGGAATTTGTTAATGCCGGTCCAACAATCTTGTGTTTATCGCCTAATCCGATAGCAGAGTTGTCAGTGAAAATGAACTGATAGTTCTTGAATTTTTCGTCATTTGTGCCCCATTTAAAATGTTTTTCAAATTTGTCAACAATATGACGATTGAATGATTTGTGAGATTTAAGGTGGTCATAGCTTACAAGTGCATACTGCAAAAAGAAATATGAGCAGAAGCCTACTAACAAAAATAATAAATTTCTGATTTTCATGGTTCATATCTCCTCTAAAACCTATGTAGCATCCAATTACCATCACCGTAATTGGAATAAGCAATTGTAAATACTTCACCATCAATTGTTACCTCGTATTCAGCATAAAGTTCACTTGAAAATATAATTTTGCGATTCTTTAGTGCTTCTGCAAAGGTTTGCATTTTTTCAGCTGTTGCTTTTAAACCTTCAGAGTGAAATTCTTTGTATTCGTCGTACATTAAATTGAGAACAACATCAGGATTTTGGCTCTCAAAGGCGGCAATTACATCATTCGAGAATTGCTTGATGTCGGGTGTCTCTACTGCAGGGTCTTCGTTTATCGGACCTGATGGATTACTTTCGGGACAATGAGTCAGGAAAGAAAGCAGGAATGCCAATAAAAAACCTGCAATTATGAACCTGGCAGAAACTTTTAAATTTTCCATAACATAAGTCCAAATTGTTTCAAAAACAATTGCAACATAATACATTTTCTTTCTGATTCCAAATAAAAATAATAAAATTACGAGTATTCAAAAAAAAAATGAAATATTTATTTTTATCTACATATTTTATACAATTTTTCTTTTATATTTCAATAAAAATGATTAATTTTGAAAAGAGTTTATTCATAATACCTGAATAGAATCAGGAAGCGAAATTAATATGAAAAAAGTTGCATTGATAATGGCAGGTGGACTTGGTTCAAAATTTTGGCCCAAGAGTACTGAAAATAAACCTAAGCAGTTCACTCACATGATTGGTGAAGGAACCTTGCTTCAAAATACTTATAACCGATTACTCAGCTACTTCGGAAGAGAGAATATTTTTATTGTTCTCAATTATTCTCACCGATTGCTTGCTATCAAGCAGTTACCCGGAATACCTGAAGAAAATTTGATTTTTGAACCATTTGGAAGACATACTGCTCCATGTACTGCATTATCTATAAATTATCTCCTCCAAAAAGGTTATGACGAAGATACATTGATGGCTGTTTTTCCTTCAGACCATATTATTTCAAATCTTGGGGAGTTTTACAATAGTTTGGACACAGCATTCGAGTATGCTACTGATAATGATTCTATCTTAACCATTGGCATCGAACCAACAAGACCTGAAACTCAGTTCGGTTATATTCAGATTGATAATCCTGACCATCCGGGTTCAAACTTGAGCTATTGTATGACTTTTGCTGAGAAGCCTGATGCAGGAACTGCTGAACGTTTCATAGAGTCAGGTGATTTTATGTGGAATAGTGGTATTTTTATCTGGAAAGTCAAAGTAATTCAAAATGCTTTTGAAAAATTCCTTCCAGAATATAATTCAAAATTTAAAAGTTTAGATAAATTTTTTGGAAAAGAAGAGTATATCGAAGAATTGCGTTATATGTACAAACAAATTAACAGCTTGTCGCTTGACTACGGTATATTGGAAAAAGCTGATAACGTATATTGTATCAGGGCTTCATTCACCTGGAGCGATCTTGGAAACTGGGATGAACTATTTAGATTGCAAATGAAGGATGCTCATAACAATGTAATTATGGGAGATATTGTTTCAATTCACAATAAGAATTCTTTTCTTGTTTCTGATGGAAAATTAATTGGAGTAGTGGGAATGGATGATGTAATTGTAATTGACTCTGATGAAGCTCTGCTGATTTGTAAACGAGGGCAATCAGAAAATGTACAGGAAATTGTAGATTTTATGCGGAGAAAAAATATTCACAAATACCTGTAAATTCAATATTTGGAATACTTTAATATGATTAAAGTGAAAACATTACAAAGTTGCAATCAGATATAATATTATTTTGATTTTAATATTAAGTCAATTGCAAATTTTCTTAGTTAAAAATTATAAGAAAACTATTGGTTTTCTCAGCAATATTCATTTTTGAATTCTAATAATAAAATTATATCATCATAAATTCAAATATGTAAAATTCGTAAGGCATGAAACTTATATTAAATTTCCCGTTTTCAGTCATGATTATATCACCTGAAACAGAATTTCGCAAACAAGAAATGCCGGCATAAACATCAATAAAACATTCATCAATTGCTTTTTCACTAAAATTTGATATGAAAAGAATTTCTCTCCGGATTGATTTTTCTCGTCTAATAAATCCGATAATTTCAGGAATGTCTACCATAACCGAGTGAATTTCGCAAGTATTTATATCATCAGCTTCAAATAGGATTTCATTTTTTAAAAGTCTTAATCTTTGAATGAACCCGACAATATTTTGTTCGTTATTCCAATTCAATGCAACTGATGAAAAAAGACCAAGTTTATCAGTAGTAAATCTTTCAATCTCTTCAGTTGTAAAATCAAGACCTGTGTTTACAGGATTGCTTTCCGCAAGTTCAAAACCTGAATGAATATAAGAAATCGCAGGCAGAAACAGGTTGAATGCATAAATCGCCTTTAGATAATCAGGATTTGTGACTCTGTAAAAAGAGCGCGGTGTATTGTGAGTTTCAGAAGTTGCAAAGAAATTAACAGGAATATCTTTCTTATCAAATCTTTCAATCAGGCTTCTTAATTTATCAGGCTTGTGAGCATCAAAAGGCAGATATCCTAATACAGCTGAGTAGCCGTCTAAAACTGATTTAACACTCAAACTGAAATTTTCTTCCCAGAAGAAAAAATCGTTTCTTTTTCTGATAGCACGGTTTACTATTTCTCGTCTTAAGTCAGATGGCAGAGCGTGTCCCATATCAATCATCACGCCATCAATATCATAATTATCAATGTAATGCGGTATGATATCGGAGATGTATTCCCACAATTCAATAATTTTAAGCTCAGGTTTTGCAAGATTTTTGTCATACATTCTGATAGTATTGTAAGCAATATAATTGAATTTACTGCTGTCATACATTCTCAAAAAAGTCACATCAGTCCAAGCAGGTTGATTATCGTCAGGAGGCCAGTCAGCAAATGCTCCGGGAATACGAACTTCGGTTTTTTTGTCGGCAAGCAGCCCTCTGATTTTGCCTTCTACTCTTGCAACTTTTTTTGGAACTTCAGTAAACATTTTTTTGAACTGCTCGTGTGGAGCAGGTAAATTTTCGAAGTCTCCATCTTCAACTTTTTGTTTAATTAAATCAAGTTCTCTTTTGAGAAAAATAGGAGAGCCATATCTTGATTCCTGACTTTCGCCTGCTTCACGATTTTTTGTTTTAGAATTAATCCAGTAAAACCACTCCGGATGCTCAAGTGACAAGTCGCTGTCAATACTGGCAGTTCTAAATACAAATTCGCAAACCAGTTTCATACCTAATAAATGTACAGCTTCCGAGAATGCTTTAAATTCTGTTTCAACATCAAGTTCAAGCATTGGTTCAGACAAATTTTCATCAGGTTTATAAGGGTTTCGTATAGCATAAGGAGAGCCGAGATTTCCCTTTTTTGCATCTTCACCAATCGCTGTAACAGGGAGGAGGTAAATAGTATTTACACCCAAACTGTGTATATATGGAAGCAGTGCTATTGCTTTGAGAAAAGTACCTGTCTTTCTGATTCTACCTGAATTAAATTCAAGATTACCATCGCTGTTGTGATCGTAAGCAGCTGTTAGTCTGACTAACATGTTATACACATTGGGTTCCTTGTGGCTGACTTTTTCAGCTGAAAGGTCTTTAATACGTTCAATTCTATTTGAGAAAAAATCAAATGGTTTGATTTCTATTTCTACTGCTTCCTTTTCAAGCCAAAGCCCCGGTACAGAAAACCTATCCTTATACTTTTTCTTTTTAAGTTGTTGTATTCTTTCATTTAAGATATTAAAATATGTTAAGTTCTTCATACTATTTCCGCTTTTACAAAATATCATTTATTTATGAACGTAATTATAAGATAACTATTAATTATTAAATAAAGATTATTAATGCAGAAATATATAATCTTATATATATTTATATTGTCAATTTTTTCAAGTCAGACTTTTGCTACCGATAATGATGGCAATAAACTTGTCAAAACTGAAGTTATCTCAGACTTTTTGTCAGTAAAGCCGGGAATGACTTTCAGATTAGGAATTATTATAGTGCCTGACAGCGATTGGCACACTTATTGGGTTAACCCGGGTGATGCAGGACTGCCAACTGTGATTGATGCAGTTTTGCCGAAATATATTAGTTCGGGTGAAATTATTTGGGAAGTTCCCGATAAAATTCCTTTTGCAGGAATGGCTAATTATGGTTATAAGAATAGGCATTTGCTTGAAATTCCTATTACAGTCGGAAAAGATTTCAAGGATTCAGTACTTACAATTCAAATAAAAATTTCTTGGCTTGTTTGTAAGGAAGAATGTATTCCGGGCTCAAGAAGGATTACATTTAGTTTGCCGGTTGGTGATATCGCTGTTCTAAATACTTCAGCATTACCCTTGTTTGCAGATTCTGAATCTAAAAGAGCTCTAAAAAATATAGCAACTAAAGGGAATATAACAGAAAAGTCTGATGATGGACTTACTATCAGTTTTATAATTCCTGATGATATTTCACCACTTGAGATACCGGTTTTTTATCCTTATGATTCAGGATTTTTAGATAATGGAGCTGATCAGGAATATTTAATAAAGCATCCGAAATATGAAGTAAAATTGAAATATGACAAGTACAGAGAGGGAAATCCTGAGAAAATTTTTGGAATCATTATAAACAAAAATTCTAAAGCAAAGAATAAAGATGCTTTTGAATTAAATTTTGAAATTGAGTAATTTTTTTATATTTAGTATGAGGCTTGATATGGTGAAATATTTTTTTGTATCGGTATTAGCAGTGCTTATAATGACTGCCGGTGTAATTGCACAGGATGTCGCTGCAATTGGCAAATCCGCCCCTGGTTTTTCATTACGTGATGTTGATGGCAAGATGCACAATTTGGACGATTTTAAGGGTAAGTATGTAGTTCTTGAATGGATTAATTTCGATTGTCCTTTTGTAGTTAAGCATTACAGTGGTGAGAATATGCAGAATCTTCAAAGAGAGTATATTGAAAAAGGCATAGTCTGGCTTGCGATTTGCTCATCAGCACCCGGAAAGCAGGGACATTTCGATAACGATGAAATCAAAAAACGTATCAAAGACAGCAAATCAGCTATGACAGCTTATCTGATTGATGAAATCGGCATAGTTGGAAAGCTCTATGATGCAAGAACTACTCCTCACATGTACATAATAAATCCGGATGGAAAACTTGTTTATCAGGGTGGCATTGATGATAAAAAATCAACAGACAAAGCTGATATTCCAAATTCAAAGAATTTTGTGAAGGCGGCTCTTGATGAACTCCTTTTAGGTAAGGAAGTATCAACCCCAACTTCGCAGCCTTACGGTTGCTCAGTTAAGTATAGCAATTAAAAATACAAATTTTAGGGCTGCCTTCTAATTGCAAAAAATTGAGGCAGCCCATTAGTTGTTAAGTTATTTAACTAAAAACTCTTTTATCGAATCCACCACTAAATCACATTCAGCATTTGTAAGATGGTCCCCCATAGGAAGACTTAACAATTGAGAATCGAATTTGACCGCATTCATATGATTTGTATATTGATTAAGATAACTATAAGCATCAAGTCTTGGGAGACTTACAGGATAATGAATTCCCGACTCAATTCCTGAGTTTTTTAAATGTTCAGCAAGCTTATTTCTTTCAGGATGCCTGATGACAAAAAGATGAAATACATGAAATACATCGGGCATAATTTCCGGCAGAACAATACCATTGAAATCCCTCATAGAAGCAATATAATAATTTGCAGCTGTATTGCGAATCATATTCCATTTGGGCAAATGATTAAGCTTTACATATAGAATTGCAGCATTAATGCCGTCAATTCTTGAATTTCTCCCTTCAAACTCATGAAGATATTTTACCTTCGATCCGTGATTGCTTATCAATCTGCATTTTTCTGCAATTTCATCACTATTTGTTACAATAGCTCCTGCATCACCATAAGCACCGAGATTTTTCCCGGGATAAAAACTAAAGCAAGCCACATCTCCGAAAGTACCAACTTTTTTACCTTTGTATTCAGCACCATGAGCCTGCGCGCAGTCTTCGATTATTTTCAGATTGTGTTTTTTTGCTATAGCTATTATTTCATCCATCATAGCAGGTTGTCCATATAGATGAACAGGCATTATAGCTGATGAATTCTGATTAATCTGTTTTTGCAGGTCATCAATATCCATAGTGTAATATTGATTATGGTCGCAAAACCTTACCTTAAGACCGGCTCTTGTAACAGCTTCAGAAGAAGCTATAAATGAGTTAGCCGGTACAATTACTTCACTGTCAGCAGGTAGATTGAGCGATTCCAAGGCAATCTCAAGGGCGTCAGTTCCATTGCCTACAGCTATGCAATGCTTAGATCCAATAAAATCTGAGAATGCTTCTTCGAATTGTTTGCCGTATTTTCCTGCGACGAAAGCTGTATCGTTGATTACGGAATTGATTGCGTTATTGATTTCTCCTTTTATTGAGAAGTACTGCTTTTTCAAATCAAGAAATTTTACCATTTTTTTCTTCTTAGTTAGTATAATAGGACTATTTTTTATAGCTAATTTCATTAAAAAAATTATTAACAAAATAAATATTTACAAAAATACAGATATTTTTTTGAAAATATTTGGAAAATGTCAGAAATATTTTTAATCTTTGTATTATGTTTTATTACAAAATTTAAAAAAGTGGATTGGTTAGAATATAACGACTCTATAGATGATGACAATGATGGCTTTCGCAATATAGAGGATAAGATAAAATATTATCAAAAAATTATCCGGAATCCTGCGAAGAGCAAGAGAGAATGGCCCGGAGTTGATATTATCGAGACTCTTGTTGATTACTGTGTTTCGACTGAAAAGTATAAGGACGCTCTTGAGTTCTGCAATATATGGACAGATTATTTACCTGATTCTTATGAAGCTCACCATAAGAAGGCAGTAATATTTTACCAGTTAAATAGCCCGGGGCAAGCTCTAAGAAGTATTAATGAAGCTGAGAGATTAGCTCCTGCTGATAATGAGGTGTTATTGACTAAGGCATTAGTGCTTGAACGTACCGGTAATGCAAAAATAGGCTTGGATTTACTGAATAATATTTTATCAACAGAACCGGGAAATGAAGAAGCACTTTTTAGGAAGTCGTTACTTTTGCAATCTTTAGGTCGCTTCAGGGAAGCGCTTGATATTTTAAAATATTTAGATAATATTTCATTTAATCCTGATGAAATCTGGCAGGAACTGGCTAATTGCTATCAATCACTTGAAAATTATTCTGAAGCTGAACATTATTATATTAAAGCTTTGGATTTAAAGCCAATGGATCATCTGATTTGGTACAACCTTGGTGTAATGTTTGGCAATAAAGGTGCAAGCTACAGAGCTATGGACTGTTACTTGAATTGTCTTGCTTTGAAAAATGATTTCCTTGCTGCACTTTTTAATCTTGGTACTATGTACACAGTCGAAGGACGTTTGATTGAGGCGATTGAAGCTTATACGGAAATATTAAATTATTCACCCAACGACATAGATACTATTTATAATCTTGGTTCTACATATACAGATAATAAACAGTATTTAAGTGCAATTGAATCTTATTCTAAAGTTTTGGAACTTGATCCGTCATATTATCAGGCATATTATTCAAGGGGTTTTTGTTATGATTTTCTGGATAATTACGAAAAAGCTCTTGAGGATTACAATTTTGCCTTAAAATATACACCAAATTCTAAATATATTTTGCAGGCAAAAGCAGATTTACTTTATAATATGGGCAGGATTTATGATTCATTAAGTGTTTACATTCAAGCCCTTGAGCTTTCACCCCACGACGAACATAGTCTTTATGACGTAGCCTATATTTATTACGAATTAAAGGATTATGCAAATTCGGAAATTTATTTAAATAAAATCTTAGATTCATCATATTCACATTCTGATGCCTGGTATTTGCTTTCCAAGATTTACCTCAAAAGAGATAATATCAAGAAATCTCTCAAGTGTCTTGTAGAGTCAATAAAAATTGATTCTACTAAATATGATGAATTTAAAAAAGATTTTCCAAGTATTTGCGAAGAATTTTTGTCTTATCATGCAAAACTTGAGAAATTGATTTAAATTTTAGATTTTTGAAAAAAGGACGGTCATTGAATTTTATGAACTAAACTTAAGAAAGGGAGTGCTATGAAGAGAACAAGTGATCTAATTCATTTTTTAAGGCTATTCAATGACCGTTTTATTTTTTTTCATAATTATGTTCATATATATAGACGTTTAAAACTTTAAAATAGTTACAGTAAAAGTTAATATTTTGTAAATTTAGAATGGAGTCCATATAAAATTTACTACCGGAATAAGAGTGAATGGTGTGAAATACATTAATCCGAAATCAGCAGAAAATGAACTGTTTTGCAATCTGATAGCACCTATGAGTCCGGTATTTGTGATTTTTGCAATATCTGTATTCCATAACTCGCCAACAAAATATAAATCATGCCTCTCAGAAAATTTAGTTGTCAAACCCATTCCAATACCGAATGAATTATTCGCATAAAATGAATTATAAACTCTTTCTGCGAAACGGTATTCATACAGTTCATCCTGCCCTGTTTTCATGAAAACCATACCTGTGATATCAGTTCTGTCACCTGTAAAAGTAATATTTGTAAAAAGATGCGAAAACCTGTTTCTGTCATTTATAAATGCAAGGTTCCCTCCAATAGCTATGCTCATACCACCTTTCATTGACTCCCAATCTAAGGTATATAAAGTAGCTTTAACATTAAGTACAGAGATTTGGTCCTGCCTCAGAACAGTTGGAATTACACTTCTTCCTGCGGTTACTGAAACATAATCATAAATGCCGAATCCCGCATAAAACAAAGCAATCATATAATTCCCTACGAAATGGTTCTTGCCAATAGGTTCTGCCGTTGGCATTATAAATGCTCTGTGCGAATGTCGGTTTAAATCATCTTTTATGATAATTTCAATAATTTCCGAACCATAAATTGTTGTTGTACCAATCTGAGTTCGAAATTTGATTGAACTGCCCATTTCGCCTGAGTCTTCAATAATATCTATGAGCTGCCCTGTTAGTAAATCTCCGTTTTTAAGTCTTATAACATAAATAGTATTAGCGTTTCCAACAAAATTATCAAGTACATCGGCTTTGATTTCGCAAAAAATTAGAATAAGTAATATGCTCAAAAAAAATGTTTTCATAAATTTTCTCCCTTAATTATTCGGCTAAAGCTAATTGACCACAAGCGGCTTCAATATCTGTTCCGAAGGTGTCCCGAATTGTAACAGCACCCCCGTTTCTACGTACCAGAGCTCCAAATTCAAGTACTCTCTCCATTTTTGTAGGTTTAAGTGATGCTGCAAATCCGCTTACACCAGTGAAAGATATATCATTAAACGGAATGATGTTAACTCTCGATGGTACACGCTTTAGAATCCTGGCAAGCCTTACTGCATCTTCGTCTGTATCGTTCATACTCTCAAATGGTATATATTCATAAGTAATTGGCATTTTGGTTTTACGGTAGTAAAATTCCACCACATCCATCAGTTCGTTAAGTCTGACACCTTTTGCCATTGGAATGATTTTTTCCCTGAAACCGTTTGTTGTAGCATGTAGTGATATTGCAAGTTTTACGGGATTTTTCGTGGATGCTAAATGCTTTATTTTTGCTGTTATACCGACTGTCGAAAGAGTGATTTTTTTTCTTGTCAGTAACTTATTTGCCGGATGTGTCAGAATGCTGATTGTTCTGACAACATTCGTGAAATTCAGAAGTGGTTCTCCCATACCCATAAAAACAATATTTGTTATTTTTTTTCCTAAATCTTTTTCAACGAAAAGTATCTGGTCAATAATTTCAGAAGTCTCTAAATTCCTCTGAAAACCCATTGTTCCTGTCGCACAGAAAGCACATTCCACCGGACAGCCTGCCATAGATGAAATGCAAAGTGTAACACGCTCAATTTCGCCGTCTGTTTCGTCGTACCAAGGCATATAAACTGCTTCGACGGATTTACCGTCAAACAGTTCGAAAAGATATTTAATTGAGCCATCGCTTGACTCTCGGACTTTTTTTGTTTTAAGGGACCATATTGAAAAATTTTCAGTCAGATGATTTTTTAATTGCAATGGTAATGTAGTTATCTTATTAAAATTCTCAAATTTTTCCGAATAAATACCGTTAAATATCTGCGCTGCACGGAATTTGTCGAAATTTTTAGAAGTTAAATAGTTTTCGAGTTCCTCAATATCGTAATTTTTTATGTTATTTCTTTTATTCAATTGTATCATACTTAATTTATATATATTTATAATGCGTTTTGATTTGAATTTTATTGACGTTCCAGAACGAAAATACGTTATTTATCAAATACTATTAATATTAATTATGGGTAATACGTCATATTGTTATTGTGTAATCTTATGGTTAAAATATGTATAATTTCACTTTTATAAATTTAGTTATAGTATTTTTTACAATCACTTCACTGCTACCCTTATACTCGAATTCCGTAGTATTGGTGCAGGGAAAGTTGATTAATAAATCAAACAACAAGCCGATTGGTACCAAAATAAAATTTATTGATGATGAAGGTAAAGAAATAACATCATCATCAAACTCCGGTGAAGGTGATTTTCAAATAGTTGTTCCTTCCGGAAAAAAATATGATGTGATCATAGAAGGATGGTTACAGGAAAAAGATATTCAGAAAATTGATATTCCTGTTTACAACTCTTACTCAGAATTAGGCTACGAATTCCTTCTCACTCCATTAAAGCAAGGAATTAGTCTTGCGTCCGGAGCCTTTTTTGAAAAAAATTCTGAGAAATTTAATTCAAATTTTGATGAAGTTGTAAGTGAATTAAAAAAACTCCTTAAACACCAAAAGGGAATTATTCTTGAGGCAAAAATCAGCTCAGCTGACTCTTATTTCAAGTCTTACAAGGTTAAAGAAAATTATTTGGACAAAAAAGGGAAAAAGAAAGTTAGGGATAAAACGGTAACAACTGAAGTTCAGTTGAATGATTTGCTTGACAAAAGAAAACTGGCATTAGAAGAGATACTTTCCAGTCACAATATACCTTTAAAAAGTGTAAATATTTCTACTGAACTAATAGTTAATCCTCCTAAACCAAAAGTCAAAGTGAAAACTAAAGGAAAGAATAAATCAGTTAGTTTGGATGAGCTGTTTTCCGAGAATTTGATTATTACAATCGCAAAGGTAATGAAATTTTGACTTTTGATTTAAAAAAATTACCTTTTGTTGTAATATGGGCATCTATAATATTAAATGTTATAATATTTGCATTTAAATATTATGCAGGTATAGAAGCCGATTCACTTGCAATGATTGCAGATGCATGGCATTCATTATCAGATTCCATAACTTCATTTTTGGTGTTGTTCGGCTATTGGTATGCAAGTAGACCGGCAGATTACGAACATCCTTTCGGACACGGCAGGGCAGAGCCTGTTGTAGCTATAATGATTGCCACTTTGCTGGGAGTAATTGGATTTGAATTCATTAAAGATGCAGTAGTCCGAATTCAGGAATATAAGATAGTCACTTATTCCACATCATCTGTCATTATGTTTTCAATTACGATAGTAATTAAGGAATTGATGGCATTAACATCAATTTATGTTGGAAAGAAAGTTAAATCAGAGTCTTTAATAGCTGATGGCTGGCATCACAGAACAGATGCGATATCAACAGTGATTATTGTCATTGGGGCAATATTCGGTGGCGGTATTTGGTGGCTCGACAGTGCAATGACATTTATGGTTTCGGTGATGCTGTTTTGGGTTGCTTATCAAATTATTCGTACATCAGCAAATACTTTGCTTGGAGAGAATCCGAATCATGAGTTAAAAGAAAAAATTATGCGTATTGCTAAGGATGTAAATCCTGCGATTACAAGCGTACATCATTTTAGGCTTCATAATTACGGTGAGCACAAAGAGCTCAATATTGATATTCGTCTGCCATCGGAAATGAGTGTACTTGATGCTCATGTAATAGCAAGTGCTGTGGAAAAATCAATTTATTTTCAATTGAAAATGAAAACAACAGTACATGTAGAACCGGGATTAAATTCCATTTATCTAAAAAATTCAAATTACTTTTAATTTTTTATCACCAAAAGTGCGGATATTTCGTCAAAAAATCATATATTTGACATTTGTAAAAAGTATAATTTCAAAAATCATAATTAAGCTCTGGATGTCGGAGAAAACTAGATGAATTTAAGAACTAAAGAAGCAGTCGAAAGACTAACTGAGATAAGACAGGACAAAATCTATCGCGAATTAATGGATGGCGATACAACCGTATCATTTGAAGATGCAATTGAAAATGATATGATACTCAATATGGGTCCCCAGCACCCTGCTACTCACGGCGTGCTAAGGGTTTTACTCAGACTTGACGGTGAAACAATAATGAAATGTGTGCCTGAGCTCGGATATCTTCACCGCGGTTATGAAAAATTAGCTGAAAATGTTACTTATCATGAATTTATACCTCATACTGACAGGCTTGATTATTTATCACCTTTGTCTAATAACGTAGCAATTGCGATGGCAATCGAAAATGCTATGGGAATTGATATACCTGAAAGGGCAAAATGGATAAGGACACTTGTTGCAGAAATGGCTCGTGTATCATCACATCTGATGGCAATGGGTGCTACTTGTATGGATGTCGGCGCTATGACAGTACTGCTTTGGACATTTACCGAGCGTGAAAAGCTGTATGATATATTTGAATTGATTTGCGGTGCGAGATTTACAACCAGTTATACACGTATTGGTGGAGTAGCTAATGATATTGATAATCGCACACTTCAAATGATTCGTGACTGGACAGCTCAATTTCCGGCACAATTAACCAAAACCGAAAAATTAGTTCATAGAAACAGAATTTTTATAAATCGTGTAGCGGGTATTGGGGTTATTGATAAGGAAAAAGCTATTCAGCTTGGATTTACAGGTCCGTGCCTTCGTGGTTCAGGTGTAGCTCGTGATTTAAGGAAAGATATGCCTTATCTTGTTTACGATAAACTGGATTTCGATGTTATTACATACAATGAAGGTGATTGCTGGGCAAGATATATGGTTAGAATTCAGGAAATGAAAGAAAGTATTAAAATGATTAATCAAATACTTGACCAAATGCCTGAAGGTCCTATCCTTGCGAAAGAGCCACAAAAAGTGCTTCCGAGAAAGGCTGAAGTTTACACTAAGATGGAAGAGCTGATTCATGACTTTATGCTGATAAATTTTGGTGCAGCTCCCGAGCCGGGTGAAACCTACACAGCCATTGAATCACCAAAAGGCGAGCTGGGATTCTTTATTGTATCAGATGGTACAGGACATCCATGGAAAATGAAAATCAAAAGCCCATCTTCCTCAAATTTACAGGCTTTACCTTACTTGATTGAAGGTTCAATGCTTTCTGATGTTGTTGCTTGTATTGGCTCTATTGACCCCGTTATGGGCGAAGCTGACAAATAAGAATTACAAAAAAATGATAACCATTTGAAGACTGTTGTATTTAATAATAATACAGCAGTTTTTTTTTCTAAATAGAAATATAATTTTTATAATTTGTGAAAATTGCTTAATTTTATTTTTGCTAAAAATTACAATTTTAAAAAACTATTTTGTACGGAGATAAAAAATGTACGGAAAAATGAAAGACTTTCTTGCAAGTGAACTCAAGTCACTTGAAGAACAAAAATTATACAAACATGAAAGAATTATTGAATCACCTCAGGGAGCTGAAATAGTTGTTAACGGAAAAACTGTATTAAACTTCTGTGCCAATAATTACTTGGGTTTGTCATCACATCCTGAACTTATAAAAGCTGCTCACGAAATGATTGATCACAGAGGATTCGGACTTTCATCAGTGCGATTTATTTGTGGCACTCAGGATATTCACAAAGAGCTCGAACATAAGGTTTCAGAATTTTTAGGTACTGAAGATACTATCCTTTTCTGTGCTGCATTCGATGCTAATGGTGCAGTTTTTGAGCCACTTTTCGGTACTGATGATGCAATTATTACTGATGCATTGAATCATGCATCAATTATTGATGGTATAAGGCTTTCTAAAGCTCAACGTTGGGTATATAAACATGCTGATATGCGTGATATTGAAGAATTGGATATTGCTTCCGGCAAAGAACTTAAAGGATTGGAAAGATGCCTGAAAGAAGCTAATGAAAAGGGATGCAGATTTAAAGTAATTGCTACCGATGGTGTTTTCTCCATGGATGGTGATATAGCCAAACTTGATGAAATTTGTGATTTGGCGGAAAAATATGATGCGTTGGTAATGATAGATGAATGTCATGCTTCAGGCTTTCTTGGAAAAACAGGCAGAGGTACACATGAATATCGCAATGTAATGGGCAGAATTGATATTATCACAACTACTTTCGGAAAAGCATTGGGTGGAGCATCGGGTGGTTGCATTTCAGGTAGAAAAGAAATTATCCAATGGATGAGAAATAAAGCAAGACCTTATTTATTCTCAAATACACTTGCGCCTGCGATAGTCGGAGCAACTCTAAAATGTCTTGAAATTCTTACTGCAAGCACCGAACTACGTGATAAACTGGAAAGAAATACACAAAGATTTAGAAAAGAGATGACTGAAGCGGGTTTTGATATTATTCCGGGTGACCATCCAATCACACCGATAATGTTCGGTAAGTATGATAATTGCTCTGCTTTAGCAGTTGAATTTGCTAATCGTATGCTTGAAGAAGGAATTTATGTAATCGCATTTTCGTTTCCTGTCGTCCCTCGCGGGAAAGATAGAATCAGGGTGCAGATTTCAGCGGCTCATGACGACAATCATCTTGATAAAGCAATTGCTTCGTTTATAAAAGTTGGAAAAGAATTGAAAATGATTTAATTTTCGATAAGGATTAAGAACAGGGTTCTAAATTTTTAAATTTAGAACCCATTTTTTATTAAAAGATTTTGTTAATTATGAAATTAAAATTTCATATATTAAGAAATAGATGTTATTTTAGATGTTTCTGTTAAAGCAAATAGAAATTTTATGCTTAAAGAATTGTTAAAACCAGAAATACACGAACTGATTTATACAAGAAATTGGACAGATCTCAGGGAGATTCTATGTTCATGGCCTCCTCCTGAGATAGTTGACCTGTTTCTTGATGTAGAAAAGACAGATCGTGTTCTAATTTTCAGAGCCTTACCAAGGGAAGTAGCGGCTGAGGTTTTTTCATATCTTGATGGCGATCAGAAAGATACATTCCTTGTGGATTTGACTGATCAAGAGACCCGTAATTTGCTTGCCGACCTTCCGCCTGATGATAGAACTGAACTTCTTGAAGAGCTACCCTCCAAAGTAACCAGAAGACTTATGTCGCTTCTTGATCCGGACGATTTGAAAGAAGCACGCGAACTTTTGGGCTATCCGGAGGAAAGTGTCGGCAGAAGAATGACACCTGATTTTGTGGCAGTTCGTTCGTATTGGACAATTCATAAGGCGCTGCATCATATTCGTAAATTTGGAAAAGATTCTGAAACAATTAACAGAGTTTATGTAACAGATAAAAGTGGAAAATTATTAGATGATATTAAGCTTCGTTCAATAATCTTAGCTGAGGAAGATGCCTCAATATCAGATTTGATGGATTATAATGTTGTTTCTTTATCAGCATTTGACGACCAGGAAAAAGCTGTAAAAATGCTGGAAAAGTATGACTTAATAGCTATTCCTATTGTAGATTCTTTAGGAGTGCTTGTTGGAATTGTTACTTTTGATGACGTAATGGACATATCTGAAGAAGAAACAACAGAAGACTTCCAGAAAATCGGTGGTATGAATCCTGTTGAGCAGAGTTACCAATCTGCCGGAGTATTCAAACTGTGGTTTAAAAGAGTTCCATGGCTCATTGCTCTTTTGTTTGCTAACTTTTTAACAGTACAAGCAATTGAGCATTTTGACTGGGTTTATATGCAAATGGTTGCTTTGGCGTTATTTCCTACAATGCTTATTGGCACAGCAGGAAACTCGGGAACTCAATCTGCTACCCTCATTATCCGTTCTATTGCAGTTGAAGGTCTTAATTTCGATCATTGGTTTGAAGTAATGAAAAAAGAGATTATGGTAGGTTTGTTACTGGGGTTGACACTTGGAGCAATTGCATTTTTAAGAGGATATCTTATAGATGATCCGGGTCATAAAATAGCAATAATTGTAGGGCTTTCGATGGTTGTGATGGTGCTATGGGCAAATCTCGTCGGTGGTCTGCTGCCACTATTTCTGAACAAAATGAAATTTGACCCTGCGGTTATTTCTAGCCCATTTATGGCTACATTGATTGACTTTACAGGAATGATTATTTACTTCAATCTTTCTATTTGGATTTTAGGATTATAATTATATTTTATATTTATTTGTGTTTATCATGTCATTTTATGAGTTTGACAATTATAAACATTATTAATACAATATTACTTTGTTTATATCTTCTAAAAATCAGTATAAATCAAAAATTTGTTAAAATATTTTAGGAGAGAATGTGATGAAGGTACATATACCAACATTTGAACACGGTGCAAGAGTTTCGTATAAACATGCACTATGTGTTCCTACAGCTGATGGCGGCATTACTATGGGAAATAATATTAATCCTGCTATTAACTGGTCTGATTTTCCTTCAAATACTAAATCATTTGCTTTGGTCTGCGTTGACCCTGATGTCCCTTCAGTTGGAGATGATGTAAATGTTGAAGGGAAAACAGTACCTGCTGATTTACCTCGTGTTGACTTTTATCATTGGGTCCTTGCCGATATTCCCGCTATTGTCACAAAAATTGACAGTGGTGCTGACTCTACAGGAGTAACCGAAAGAGGCAAGACACCCGGAAAAACTCATTATGGTGGCATAACAGGTATTAATGATTATACAAATTGGTTTGCCAATGATGAAAACATGAAAGGTTTTTATGGCGGTTATGATGGTCCTTGTCCTCCATGGAATGACGAAAGAATACATCACTATCATTTTAAAGTATTTGCTCTGGATGTAGAAACTTTAGGACTAAGTGGTAATTTTACAGGCAGAGAACTGATAAGTTCAATTCAGGGACATGTTTTAGCTGAAGCCCAGTGGGTCGGACAATATACTTTAAATAAAAATTTGATTTCTTTACTTGGGTAAAGAAACTTTTTATAATTCAATATCTTCATTTTTTAATAGTTAGACTGAGCGAAGTCGAAACGTATGTTAATCAATTGTTTACATACTTAGATTTCGCTCAGAATGGCTATATAAAACTGTGATATGATAGTTGAAAAAATTGCTCATATTAAATTGATTGAAAACTTCCTGAATAATTGGTAATCAACTTTCCCAAATCTACTGTTTTGATAATAAATAACTTCATATAGTTGAAATACATGTTAATTATTATTATAATTGATAAATTCTGAATCACTTAAATTATGAAGTATATATTGATTATATTTAATCTAATTTGTAATTTATTAAGTGAACATTAATATATGATTTAAGCATAGCAGGAATTTTGTATTTCATAATTAATAAAATACGATGATTATATTTTAAAATATAATCATCGTAACCATAATAAATATATTAGTCTTATTTAAAAATAAATATATTTAAAAAATGAATATTATATTTTCAAAAAAAAAATAATAAATCAAAAAATTAAAATATTTATTGTATATTAAATTCTTGTTAATGTTATTTTAAAAAAAAGATTTTTGAAATAATTTTTGTTCAATAAAATTGGAGTGTGCTATGAAGTTAACAAAACAGATGCAAATCACTTTTGTAGTGATGATTGTATTTTTCACTATTTATTCATTGATAGCAATATATGGTATCAACCAGATTGTAACTAATGCAGATTTAGTTGTGCGTGGAAATGATTTGAAGGCAATTACAACTCAAAAACATGTTGACCATTTAAAATGGTCTCTTAATTTGGCTAAGTTTGTGATTGACCAGGAACATTACGTAATGAATGTACAACAAGACCATAGATTATGTGACTTTGGTAAATGGTATTACAGCGAGGACAGAACGAAAGCGGAAGAATTCATTCCACAGCTAAAGCCAATATTTGAGGAAATTGAATCGCACCATACAACTCTTCATGGTTCGTCAACAAAAATTGCCAAAATTCATGAGGATAATACATTAACAAAAGAAGAAAAATCTAAAAAAATTGTTGATGTATATGAAAATGAAACAATGGTATCACTTGAAAGAGTGGGAGATTTGCTTACAGATATTATTAAGACAACAGAGGCAAATATAATAACAGATGAAGTTATGGTAAACTCCGCAAGAACAACAACAACAACAATAATAATAATTACTGTTGTTGCTATTCTAGGAGCTATTTTATTGGTTGTATTTATGACAAAAAGAATTCTAAGCATAATTAAATCAATGCTTAACGAAGTTGAAAGACTTTCAAAAGCTGCTGTTGAAGGAAAACTTGATACACGGGGCAATCCTGATACAATTAATTCTCAGTTTAGGGATATAGTTGTTGGTATAAATCAAACTCTTGATGCTGTTATCGGACCATTGAACGTAGCAGCAGAATATGTTGACCGCATTTCTAAGGGTGATATACCTCCTAAGATAACTGATAACTACAACGGCGATTTCAATGAAATTAAGAACAATCTTAATGGCTGTATTGATGCAGTAGATTTACTTGTAAAAGATGCCAAAATGTTATCTGATGCAGCACGTGTTGGTAAACTTGATACCCGTTCAGATGCAACAAGACACGGTGGTGACTTTAGAGCTATTATTCAGGGAGTAAACGATACACTTGATAACGTAATTGGACCACTCAACGTAGCTGCAGAATATATTGACAGAATTTCCAAAGGTGATATTCCTCCAAAGATTACTGATGAATATTTCGGTGATTTTAATGAAATCAAGAATAATTTGAATGCCAATATTGACTTAAATGTTGATTATCAGGGACAAATACGCGGGATCAATCAATCTCAGGCGGTCATCGAGTTCCAACCTGATGGTACAATTATTCGTGCAAATCATCATTTCTTAGGTACTGTCGGCTATTCTCTTGAAGAAGTACAAGGTAAACATCATTCAATTTTTGCTGATAACAGTTATGCAAACTCAAATGAATATAAACAGTTCTGGGAAGAATTAAGAGCAGGTATTACAAAAGCCGGTGAATTCCAGCGTTTTGGAAAAGGCGGTAATGAAATTTGGATACAGGCATCATATACTCCAATAAAAGATATGAGTGGTAAGGTATTCAAAGTAGTTAAATATGCATCTGACATCACAGCTCAAAAACTAAAGAATGCTGATTACGAAGGACAAATCAGCGGTATTAATGAATCACAGGCAGTAATTGAATTTAAGCCGGATGGAACCATCTTGCGTGCAAATCATCATTTCTTGGGTGCAGTGGGTTATGCTCTTGAAGAAGTACAAGGCAAGCATCATTCAATTTTTGTGAATAAAGAATTTGCAAGTTCAATTGAATATAAACAATTCTGGGAAGCATTAAGACGTGGCGAAGCCCAAACCGCAGAATTCCAGCGATTTGGCAAAGGTGGCAAAGAAATATGGATACAGGCATCTTATACTCCAGTAAAAGACCAGAACGGCAATGTATTCAAAGTAGTAAAATTTGCTACAGATATAACTGCACAGAAAAATACTATCTTCTTAATAATTGATTTGATTGCTGCTGCCCAAGCAGGTCAACTTGACCAACGTATTGAGCTTGGAAATGCGAAAGGTGATTATTTGAAGCTAAGACAAGGTATAAACGACTTGTTAAATGCCATTATAGGTCCTTTAAATGTAGCCGCTGAATACATAGACAGAATATCAAAGGGTGATATACCTCCGAAAATTACAGATAATTACAATGGAGATTTTAACGAAATTAAGAATAATCTTAATGGCTGTATAGATGCCGTAGATTTACTTGTAAAAGACGCCAAGATGCTTGCTAATGCGGCAATAGACGGTAAACTCGATACTCGAGCCGATGCAACAAGACACGGTGGCGATTTCCGAGCAATCGTACAAGGCGTGAATGATACACTTGACAATGTAATCGGTCCACTTAACGTAGCAGCAGAATATGTGGACAGAATTTCAAAGGGTGATATACCACCAAAAATTACAGATAACTATAACGGAGACTTTAACGAAATTAAGAATAATCTCAATGGTTGCATAGATGCCGTGAACTCAATGATAAAAGATACAAAGGATTTAGGAAAAAACATTGCAGTTGGCAAGTTGAGATACAGAGCTGAAGCAAGCAGACACAGTGGTGATTTCCGCGAAATCATAGAAGGCATAAATGATAGTATGGATTCAATGACTACCCTTATTGATAGTCTTCCAATACCGGCAATGGCAATTGATAATGACTTCAATATACTTTACATGAATGAGCTTGGTGCAAGTCTTGATAACAAAAAAGGCAAAGAACTTGAAGGTTCAAAATGTTTCAATCATTTCAAAACGTCACAGTGTCAAACTAAAGACTGTGCTTGTGCTATGACAATGAACAGCAATAAGAATGTAACTCAAGAAACCGACGCTCATCCTGGTGGACATGACTTAGAAATCAAATACTCTGCTATACCAATCCGTGATAAGAGCGGAAAAGCAATAGGAGCGTTTGAAGTGGTTATGGATCAGACCGAAATAAAGAACAATATGCGTAAGATAGAGAAGATAGCTTCGTATCAGGATGGAGAAACTAAAAAGTTAGTAGCCGGTTTAAAACAATTAGCAAGTGGCGATTTAACTGCAGAAGTTGATTTTACAACACCTGATGCCGATACGAAACTCGCTTACAAAACACTTTTTGAAATAAAATCAGCCATAAATGTTTTTGTAAATGCTGTTAAATCCTTACGTGACGATGCCAATATGCTTGCTAACGCTGCAATAGACGGCAAACTTGATACCCGTGCAGATGCAACTAAGCACAATGGTGATTTCCGTTCGATAATAGATGGTGTAAATAAAACACTTGATAACGTAATTGGACCATTGAATGTTGCTGCAGAATATGTTGACCGCATTTCAAAAGGTGATATACCTCCAAAAATTACTGACAATTATAACGGTGATTTCAACGAAATTAAGAATAATCTCAATGGTTGTATAGATGCCGTAGATTCATTGGTTAAAGACGCATTAATGCTTGTAGAAGCTGCAGAATCAGGCGCACTTCAGACGCGAGCCGAAGTCACCCACCATCATGGAGATTTCCGTAAAATAGTAGAAGGAGTCAACAGAACTCTTGATTTAGTAGTCGAACCAATCGAAGAGACGAGCAATGTAATGTCCATATTTGCAACCGGCGACCTTACATCCCGAATTCTAAGTGAATATCAGGGAGATTTTGCGAGATTAAAGAACGATATCAATGCATTTGCAGAATCATTGAGCGATTTGATTACTCAGCTAAGTGATTCGATACAAAATACAGCCAGTGCCGCCCACGAAATATCCAGCACAGCAGAATCACTTGCTGCAGCATCTCAGGAGCAGTCAGCACAAGCAGATGAAGTAGCAAATGCAGTAGAGGCAATGAGCAGGACGATTACAGAGAATGCAATGAGTGCCAGCCGTACCGCAGATGTAGCAACTAAAAACAGTTCGATGGCATCTGAATCCGGCAAAGTAGTTGAACAAACTGTGAGCAAGATGAAAGACATAGCAACTGTGGTGAAAAATTCAGCAACAAATATCGAACAACTTGGCGAATCAAGCAAGCAAATTGGTGAGATAATTTCTGTAATTGATGATATCGCAGACCAGACAAACTTGCTTGCACTTAATGCAGCTATCGAAGCAGCCCGTGCCGGTGAGCAGGGTCGTGGTTTTGCGGTTGTTGCTGATGAAGTCCGCAAACTTGCAGAGCGCACCACTGAAGCAACTAAGCAAATTGCTAAAATGATAAAAGGTATTCAGCATGAAACCGAGCAGGCGGTAATCGCAATGAACAAGGGTACTGTAGAAGTGCAAAGCGGTATTGAACTTGCAGATTTAGCAGGTGAATCATTAAAACAGATATTGACATCTACCCATGAAGTGCTTGACATGGTAAATCAGATTGCAGCCGCAAGTGAAGAGCAGTCAGCAACGAGTGAGCAAATCAGTAAGAACGTAATAGCTATTTCAAAGGTAACTGCAGATTCTACATCACGAGTAGAAGATGTAGCCAAGACTTCTGATGAACTCGCCAGAATGACTGAGCAATTAAGAGATTTGATATCATCATTCAAAGTAGATGACGGTCGAAAGGGCTTTAGCGGCAGTTCAAGCAATATGTTAGGTACAAATAAAGGCAAACAGCTTACTTCAGCTTGGTAATTGATTAAGTATTATATTCCTGATCATTTAAGGGGTTGCAAAAAAAATTTTGCAGCCCTTTTTTGTTTTTGTGTTGAAGAACTTTGAAATTATTAATTGATATTAGGTTTTGTAATATATGTACGTAAAAATCAAAAAAAACAACAAAATTATAAATAAATCAGAAATAATATTGAAAATTTTCTTAATTTTGTTTGTGTGTTTAACGTATTTATAAATTTGTTGTTTTGATATTGCAACTTGCAATATACAAAAATAAAAAATAAAATCAATTAATTAATATTAATTTACGGAGTTTTAAATATGAGTTTTATTAACAATATGAAGATTGGAAACCGGCTGTACATATTAGTCGGTGGAATAGTTTTGTTTTCTTTCCTAGTTTTCAGTTTCTACATCAATAATTTCGTTAGCGATACATTGCATGGAGTTTATGATGAAAGCATAACTGAATATTTGGATAGCTATCAGAAAATGATAGATTTGGAAGTTGAGGGAAAGAAAGGTAGAATTGAAGTAGGTATTAACCTTGCTTCTACTTATTTAAAGTCTATGGGAACTATCTTTGAATCTGCTAACGAAACTGTTTCAATTAATGGTAACAGTGTGAATAAGTGGACTCTAAACGGAAAACAAGTACAACAAAATTATGATATTGTTGATTCGATTAAGGGAATGGGTATAACGACTTCAACAATATTCCAAAAAGTTCCCCAAGGTTACTTAAGGGTATCAACCAATGTTATGAACTTGGAAGGTAAAAGAGCTGAAGGTACTTTACTCGGTTATGATAGCCCTGTTGTTCAATCTATTGAGAAAGGTGAGCGTTTTATAGGTAGGGCTTGGGTAGTTGATAAATGGTTTATTACTGCTTACGAACCAATCAGAATAAATGGCATAATTAAAGGAATGATATATGTCGGAGTTCCTGATGTTAACTATAATTCCTTATCAGATTATTTCAGCAAAAAGAGTTTCTTCGGTTCAGGATACCCGTATATTGTAGATTCAAAAGGTATCGTGACAGCTCATGCCGTCGCATCTACAGTTGGTAAAAGTATTGCCGATTATGATTTCTTCAAGGAAATGACTCAATCGAAAAATGGTGTTGTTACTTATGATTGGGAAGGCAGAGAAAAGACTCAATATTATAGATATCAGGAATCAATTGACAGTTATGTTACAGTCGGTTGGTACACTGAAGATTACAACAGTATTTTTAATACATTAAGATTTGTTCTTATCATTTCGACTGTTGTTTCATTATTTATAGTACTTTTAGTTTTATTCATAATTGTTAGAAGTGTTGTAAAAGGCATAAATAGCAGTCTGAACATCGCTGAAAAAGTTTCAATTGGAAATCTGGATATCACAATTGATACTGACCAGAAAGATGAAATAGGACAACTTGCTAATGCTATGAAGAAAATGGTAAATTCTGTAAAAGCATTATCAACAGACGCAAATATGCTTTCGCAAGCTGCTCTTCAGGGCAAGCTTGACACGCGTGCTGATGCTACTAAGCATCAGGGCGATTTCCGTGCAATTATTCAGGGTGTGAACGACACACTTGACAATGTAATCGGACCACTGAACGTAGCAGCAGAATATGTTGACCGCATTTCTAAAGGTGATATACCTCCTAAGATAACTGATAACTACAACGGCGATTTCAATGAAATTAAGAATAATCTCAATGGTTGTATAGATGCTATAGATTTACTTGTAAAAGACGCCAAGATGTTGTCAACAGCCGCATTAGAAGGAAAACTTGATACCCGTGCAGATGCAACAAGACATGGTGGCGATTTCCGTGCAATAGTTCAAGGAGTAAATGATACACTTGATAATGTAATTGGACCACTCAATGTAGCCGCTGAGTATGTTGACAGAATTTCAAAAGGTGATATACCTCCTAAGATTACTGATAACTACAACGGCGATTTTAACGAAATCAAGAATAATCTTAATGGCTGTATCGATGCGGTAGATTTACTTGTAGCCGATGCCAAGATGTTGGCAACTGCAGCAATAGACGGTAAACTCGATACTCGAGCCGATGCAACAAGACATGGTGGTGATTTCCGAGCAATCGTCCAAGGTGTCAACGATACACTTGATAATGTAATCGGACCACTGAATGTAGCAGCAGAATATGTTGACAGAATTTCAAAGGGTGATATACCACCGAAAATTACAGATAATTATAATGGAGATTTTAACGAAATTAAGAATAATCTTAATGGTTGTATCGACAGTCTTAACGGATTAATTGACGAAATGTCATTGACGACAAGACTTCAAAAAGAAGGAGATATTGAAGCTTATGCAAATGTTGACAAATACCAAGGAGCATATAAAGAATTAATATTCGGCTATAACGAGGGTATGCGAATTCATATAGATGCAATTTTTGGTATGTTAAATCTTTTACTTGAATATTCTGAAGGTAATTTAGTTCATGAAATGCCTGTATTGCCAGGTAAACAAATTATTGCTACAGAAAGAATAAACTTATTGAGACAAAATATTATCAATTTGATTTCAGATACAAAAATGCTTGCACAAGCCGCTCTTCAAGGTAAACTTGATGTACGTGCTGATGTTACAAAACATCAGGGTGATTTCAGAGCTATTGTTCAGGGAGTAAACGATACACTTGATAATGTAATTGGGCCCTTGAATGTCGCCGCTGAGTATGTTGATAGAATTTCAAAAGGTGATATACCTGAGAAAATCACCAAAGAATACTATGGTGATTTCAATTTAATTAAAAACAACCTTAACACATGTATTGATGCCGTAAACTTACTTGTAGCTGATGCCGGAATGCTTTCAAAAGCAGCAGTAGAAGGTAAGCTTGATACCCGTGCAGATGTAACCAGACACGGTGGCGATTTCAGAGCAATCGTACAAGGTGTAAACGATACACTTGATAATGTAATCGGACCACTGAACGTAGCAGCAGAATATGTTGACAGAATTGCGAAGGGCGATATACCTCCGAAAATCACAGATAACTATAACGGTGATTTCAACGAAATCAAGAATAATCTTAATCAGTGTATTGATAGTCTTAATGGATTAATCAATGAAATGAACTACATGTCTAAGCAACATGACTTAGGTGATATTGATGTTGTAATTAATGTTGATAAATTCACAGGCGCTTACAATGAAATGGCACATGGCGTGAATGATATGGTCAATGGTCACATTTCGGTTAAGAAGAAAGCTATGGCTTGTTTCAAAGAATTCGGTAATGGTAATTTAGATGCCAAAATTGAAGTATTCCCGGGCAAGAAAGTATTTATCAATGAAACAATTGAAAAAGTTAGAGAAAACATCAAAGAATTGGTAAAAGATGCCAATATGCTTGCTAACGCTGCAATAGACGGCAAACTTGATACCCGTGCAGATGCAACTAAGCACAATGGTGATTTCCGTTCGATAATAGATGGTGTAAATAAAACACTTGATAACGTAATTGGACCATTGAATGTTGCTGCAGAATATGTTGACCGCATTTCAAAAGGTGATATACCTCCAAAAATTACTGACAATTATAACGGTGATTTCAACGAAATTAAGAATAATCTCAATGGTTGTATAGATGCCGTAGATTCATTGGTTAAAGACGCATTAATGCTTGTAGAAGCTGCAGAATCAGGCGCACTTCAGACGCGAGCCGAAGTCACCCACCATCATGGAGATTTCCGTAAAATAGTAGAAGGAGTCAACAGAACTCTTGATTTAGTAGTCGAACCAATCGAAGAGACGAGCAATGTAATGTCCATATTTGCAACCGGCGACCTTACATCCCGAATTCTAAGTGAATATCAGGGAGATTTTGCGAGATTAAAGAACGATATCAATGCATTTGCAGAATCATTGAGCGATTTGATTACTCAGCTAAGTGATTCGATACAAAATACAGCCAGTGCCGCCCACGAAATATCCAGCACAGCAGAATCACTTGCTGCAGCATCTCAGGAGCAGTCAGCACAAGCAGATGAAGTAGCAAATGCAGTAGAGGCAATGAGCAGGACGATTACAGAGAATGCAATGAGTGCCAGCCGTACCGCAGATGTAGCAACTAAAAACAGTTCGATGGCATCTGAATCCGGCAAAGTAGTTGAACAAACTGTGAGCAAGATGAAAGACATAGCAACTGTGGTGAAAAATTCAGCAACAAATATCGAACAACTTGGCGAATCAAGCAAGCAAATTGGTGAGATAATTTCTGTAATTGATGATATCGCAGACCAGACAAACTTGCTTGCACTTAATGCAGCTATCGAAGCAGCCCGTGCCGGTGAGCAGGGTCGTGGTTTTGCGGTTGTTGCTGATGAAGTCCGCAAACTTGCAGAGCGCACCACTGAAGCAACTAAGCAAATTGCTAAAATGATAAAAGGTATTCAGCATGAAACCGAGCAGGCGGTAATCGCAATGAACAAGGGTACTGTAGAAGTGCAAAGCGGTATTGAACTTGCAGATTTAGCAGGTGAATCATTAAAACAGATATTGACATCTACCCATGAAGTGCTTGACATGGTAAATCAGATTGCAGCCGCAAGTGAAGAGCAGTCAGCAACGAGTGAGCAAATCAGTAAGAACGTAATAGCTATTTCAAAGGTAACTGCAGATTCTACATCACGAGTAGAAGATGTAGCCAAGACTTCTGATGAACTCGCCAGAATGACTGAGCAATTAAGAGATTTGATATCATCATTCAAAGTAGATGACGGTCGAAAGGGCTTTAGCGGCAGTTCAAGCAATATGTTAGGTACAAATAAAGGCAAACAGCTTACTTCAGCTTGGTAATTGATTAAGTATTATATTCCTGATCATTTAAGGGGTTGCAAAAAATTTTGCAGCCCTTTTTTGTTTAATCAAAATCATGAACTTAAACAATTGTTGAAATAACATATCATAACAATTCATTAAAGCAAGAACACAAAAATAGATATTTTTGCAACAGTCCAAAATTTTTATAATATTTTATACTTTTAATAACCACTAAATATTTAACAAGATGGGATTAAATAATTTTTCTTATAAAATTATAAAATAAGTTTCAAACAAATACTTTATTAAAGTGTTATGAAATTTGATTTTTTTAAAACAGGAGACTTACGATTATGTATATGGATATTTGCTACGGAGGCGTTCCATCAAAAATACCTCAAAATTCAATGGGCATCAGAGGTTATGATTATGTTGAATTCTATGTTGGCTCAGCAAAGCAAGTTGCTTTCTGGCATCAAAAAGCTTTGGGGCTTGATGTAGTTGCATACATGGGACCTGAAACTGGGCACAGAGACAGAGTATCATACCTTTTAGCAACAAAATCTAATCTAAAAATTGTGATTACTTCAGCACTACAACCAACAACTTATGAGGTACAATCATTTGTCAGTAAGCACGGCGACGGCGTTAAGCGCTGGACAGTTGAAGTTGTAAACGTTGCTGAAACATTTGAAAAAGCAGTGAAAAATGGTGGCGTACCTGTTAAGAAGCCTTATCGTTTGGAAGATAAAGACGGATTTGTAGAGCAAGCCGCAATAAGACTTTATGATGATACTGAAATTAATTTTATTAATTATGATAATTATCAGGGGCTTTTCAAGCCCGGCTATGAATTTCCTGTGCAAAAAATCAATATATCAAGACAAGAAACAGGATTGAAAATCATTGACCATATTGTAGGGAATGTTCACATAAATGAAATGGATTATTGGGCTAATTATATCAATACTTCCCTTGATTTTGAGACTTTTGTATCATTTGGTCCGGGTGACATTTCGACAAAATATTCAGCTTTATTATCGAAAGTTGTTCGTTCAAAGGATAGTGTCATTAAAAATCCAATCAATGAACCTCTTGAAAGCGCCAGGAAATCTCAGATAGATGAGTTTACAGAGCAGTATCACGGCTCAGGTATTCAGCATGTAGCACTTGTGACAACTAATATAATCGAGACAGTTGAAAATATGAAATTAAATGGAGTCGAATTTCTCGATCCGGCACCACAAACATATTATGATGATATCAGACGCAAGAGCGAGGAAAGAGGAGGATTAGTAACAGAAGATATTTCCGAACTTCAAAGACTTGGTATTTTGTGTGATGTTGAAGTTGATAGTGGTGGATATTTATTGCAATTATTCACAAAACCGCTTTTTGACCGCCCAACATTCTTTTACGAAATTATACAGAGACGTAAGGGTGCAAGCGGTTTCGGGCAAGGCAACTTCCTTGCACTTTTCGAAGCTATTGAGCGAGATCAGGAGCGACGAGGTAATTTATAATTGATAATGCAAAATTTAACGAATTTTAAAGAGTGAAAATCTCAATTTTGCAAACAGGGGATTTGGAGTTATAAATATCATTATTATCAATCGAATTCTTCCATAGTTACAAATTAACATAAAAATAAAGCCGGCTTCATATTTTTTGATGCCGGCTCATTTTTTATTTCAACTAAATAATTTATTTGATTACTTGCATTACCTTAATTTTGCTCAAATTATTCGTAGTCATTCTATATATGTAAGAACCACTTTCTAGAGTATTCGTAGGTAAATTAATCATATAGTTACCGATACCGAGATTACTGTCATCAAGGATAGTCATAATCTTTTCGCCGAGTATACTGTAAATTTCAATTTTGACATTTGAGACTTCCGGTAGATAAAAATCAATAGCAGTTACATTTTCAGCCGGGTTAGGATAATTCTGGGACAAATTAAATCCTGCAGCTTCAAAGTCATCTACAGAAGTAACACCTTCAATCTTATGTTCTTCATAAGATGAAAATTCATCTATCAGGCGGATTGAATTATCTTCAGATTCGCAACCCGCAGTCAGTGCACCGTTGTTAAATTTAGTTAATTCAATAGCTAAGTTTTGCATACTTTTACCAAGAGAGGAGTTCATCCTTACATTCATTGGTAAATATCCATTTCCAATTGCATTATCAGCATCAGAAATCAAATCAAGCAAACCACTTGGAACCGCTGCACCATTTGCGATATTAAGTTTTGCAGATATTAGCTGGCGAGCAAGTAAGATACTTGCATCACCCTTAACTGGAGCATTTAATAAGCCGGTAAGTTGCGAAGCTGAATAACTATTATTTCCAAGTGTCATTGGAATAACAGATGAAGGGAATTCATCTTCGTTATGTTTCCAGTAAGCAAAATTTCTTGGGCAAACATTTTCAACCCATGGAGTTTCATATTTATTAACATAAATATCAAAAGCACCATTTGAAGTAAATGTAGTTTCGTTTGTTTCACCAGTACCAAAAGTAATAGTATTGGAGAATCGTCCGGTATTGTAAATATTGCCACTGTTGTCAACTGCTACACCAGCTCCACCATCATTATCTGTTGAGCCGTTAGCTTTCACCCAAACTAAATTACCTGAATTATCATACTTTGCAAGGTATATATCTGACAAACCTTCACTTGTAAATGTTACCTCATTGCTTTCACCTGATTCAAAAGTAACACTTTCACTGAAGTTACCAGTAATATATACATTGCAAAAATTATCTACAGATATATCCTGACCAAGTTCGCCACCATTACCGCCAGCTGATTTAATCCAAACTATATCACCATTACTGTCTAATTTTGCGACAACAATTTCATCACTTGTACCTAAAGTTTCAAGACTAAAACCACCCCAAGTAGTATTTCCTTGGAACAAACCTGTAACATAAATATTTCCGGAGCCATCAAAATCAACAGCTCTTGCTTGATTCATTGATGATGAACCGAAAGATTTTCCCCAAACAGGAGAAAGGTCTGTGTCAAATTTAACAATATAAGCATTTGCTCCAGTAGATTTTGTAAGTAGGAATGAATCAAAATCAATTGAATTTGATAAGTGGTATCCTACTGCAAATAGGCTATTATTTTTAATTTCCAATTTAAATGCAATATCATTTGAATTTCCACCCCATGATTTAGCATCCAACAAAACTCCGCTACTATTATATTTTGCAAGGAAAATATCTAAACCACCATTTGAGGTTAATATAGTACCATCAAAATCAGCACTTGCTGTTATTCCACCATGAACATAAACATTGCCATTATCATCAACTGCAATACCTGTTCCTGCGTCAGAGCCTGTTCCACCGGCGCTTTTCGCCCAAATAAAATCACCATTATTTGCAAACTTTGCTAAGTAAATGTCATTACTGCCAGCTGATGTTAAAGTAGTTTCGTTTAATTCCCCTTCATCAAAAATTAATGTATTATTAAAAACTCCAGTTATATAAATATTACCGGAATCATCAATGTGCATATCTCTTACATCAACAAGTGTACCTGATGCATAAACTGTAGATAAGTTAATAAATGAACCATTAGAATTGTATTTTGCAATGTATATATTTCTTCCTTGTCTGTTTATTGTTGTTTCATTTGCTTCTCCTTCACCAAATACAGGTGGAACTATTGTATTGTTAGTAGCAGTTCCTGCAATAATAACGTTACCATCAGGATCTATTCCAACTTCGTTTCCCACATCAGTAGAAGATCCACCGGCTGATTTTGCCCAAGACAAATCCTGTGCTGATAAGTCATTACTGCTTAAAAATCCGAAAAATACAAACAAAACAGCTAAAGTCAGCGATTTTGTAAATTTGTTGGTAAATAAATATTTGACCATAAAAACTCCTTTTATAAAAAATAAGAAAAATATATTTAATTGTATAATAAAGATGTTGATATAAGCAAATTATTATATGAGTGAAAAATTATTATTTATTTATTCATAACAAAATAATAATTTTGTAAAAAATAATCCATCTCATTTTGAATTTTTGAGATGGATTTATGAAAGACTGATTCTGATATTTGATTATGGGTAGAATCTTACACCAATAGCTCCTTCAGCGCTTGATCCAAAAGCCGGTACCATTCCTACCATTGCACCAAGTTCTATAAAAAATTCAAGTGGTGCATTCTTGGGGATGATATTCAGTCCAAAAATACCTCTAACCCCAACCCCTATTTCATTATCTTTTCTGACCCAATATTTATTGCCTTTTTTTTCATATATCCAGCCACCGCTTTCACCAATGCCAAGAACCAGACCTGGTCCGGCATAAAGCTTGAGAGCTTTGGATTTAAAAGAGTCAAAGTGCCAAAGATAATCACCTGTAATCCTTAGGGCACCAAAATAAGAGTTGCCAACACTGAAGGCTATGGCATTCTCTCTGTCAAGCCAGTATTTGCCGGATAAACCGGTTGGGTCACCAAGTATAATTCCGAATCCGAAATCTTTATTTCTTGGTCCCTGAGCATGCAATGAAGAGCCAAGTAATAACAATAAGGCAAGTGATAATAATAGTTTTCTAATCATATAAAATATTTTTATAACATTGTACATAAAATACTAAACGAAACAATTTAATTATCATTACAATAATATTCAATTTTGAACTTCATATTGCTGTGTATTCATGCACTTTTAATAACATATTTACTCAAAAAAGGAGTTAAAAAAATGGAACAAAGAATGCCATTAATCGGTGACTTATTTCCTCAAATGGAAGTGGTTACAACACATGGAAAAATGACCCTGCCAGATGATTTCAAAGGAAAATGGTACATTTTATTCAGCCATCCGGCAGATTTTACACCCGTATGTACTACAGAATTTGTTGCTTTTCAAAAAAGATATGAAGAATTCAGAAAACTTAATTGTGAACTTATCGGACTGAGTATTGATCAGGTATTTTCACATATCAAGTGGCATGATTGGATTCATGATAACCTAAATGTTGATATCGAATTTCCAATTATTGCTGATAATGGAGATATATCAAAAACTTTAGGTTTCATTCATCCCGGTCGTGGTACAAATACTGTCAGAGCAGTCTTTTTTGTTGATCCAGATTCCAAAATACGTTCAATTCTGTACTATCCACAAGAGCTTGGTAGAAATTTCGATGAAATTCTTAGAATGGTCAAAGCCCTACAAATTGCGGATAAAGAACATGTAGCAATGCCGGCAAACTGGCCCAATAACGAGCTTATAGGCGATAAAGTAATCGTTCCGCCTGCAATGGACATCAAATCTGCCAAATACAAACAAAGCCGGTATGATAATTATGATTGGTGGTTTTGTTATCGAGAATTGGGCTCTAAAGAGTGATTCTGAAGTGTATTGGAAATAGAATTAAGCTGTCTCAATGTATTTTAGTTTGAGACAGCTTTTTATTGGTGTGCATCTGCAAACGAGATGTCATTTATGAAATTATACAATATTCTCAAGTATTTTGATGCCTGATTCAAGTGTTTCATCACTTTTGGCAAAGCAGAGTCTGAGCATAGTTTTGCCTTCGTCTGAGCGTGAGTAAAATACCGATGGTGGAATTGTAGCAACTCCAAATTCACGAACAAGTCTCGTAGCAGCATCAACATCGTCATTAAATTTTCCCGAGGGAATGTCCACCATTATGAAATAGCTCCCAAGCGGTATATGAGGATAGAAGTTTGTATTGCTTAATAATTCCAATGCTTTATCTCTCTTTGCCTGATATAAATTGCGAAATTCAGGAAGATAATCATCAAGTACTTTGAAGCCATGTGCCATAGCATGTTGCATCGGTGTATTCACAGCAAAAGTTGTCCACTGATGGACTTTTCGAATTGCATTAGTAATTTGCTGAGTAGCGGTAGCATATCCTATTTTCCAGCCTGTCATTCCAAATGTTTTTCCGGTTGAATTGACTGTTATAGTTCGCTTTTTCATATCAGGAAGGGTTGCGATTGGTATATGTTTGGCATTATCATAAGTTAAAAATTCATAAGCTTCATCGGATAAAATCAAAAAATCATGCTCAATTGCAAGACCGGCAATTGATGTAAGTTCATCATTTGTAAATACTTTGCCTGTAGGATTATGAGGACTGTTTAAAATCATCATTTTGGTTTTAGAAGATATAGCTTTTTTTATTTCCTCAATATCAAAAGAAAAATCAGGCTTCTGCAATGTAATGTATTTTGGAACCCCACCCGCATGAATAACATCAGCCTGATATGCATCATAAAATGGCTCAAAAAGAATTACTTCATCACCCGGATTAATAAATGCATGTATTGCAGCAAATAATGCTTCTGTAGCACCTGCAGTTATTGTAATTTCAGTTTCTGAATCGTAATCCATTCCATAATATTTATTCTGAACTTCAGCAATTTGCTTTCTTAATGATAATATTCCGGGAGAAGGTGCATATTGATTTTTACCTGATTTCATTGCTCCATAAGCTTCGTCCATTAGCCATGAAGGTCCGTCGAAATCAGGAAAGCCCTGTCCAAGGTTGACCGCCTGATGTTCGATTGCCATTTTGCCCATAGTAGCAAAAATTGATGTGCTCATTGATGCAATTCTGTTTGCTATTTCGTATTTCATTTTTTATTCCAGATTTTAATTTTCAAAATTAAATTTGTTTAAATTATTGATGAATTTAGAAGCTCAGATAATTTTTTTGCTGAATTTCTTCTTTCAAATTGACTTATAACTGATGATTTGGGTTTATAAACTATGCCGTTACCAATAAACTCACGGTAATATTTCAAATAAATTTGACTAATTTTTCTTATGTCAGTCTGATGCGCAATCTCGCCGGCTTCGGTTTCATGTATAAGCCTTCCAACAGCTCCTGAAACAGGACCGACAGCAATTACAGGCTTTCCGACACCAATATATTCATAAACTTTGCCGGGCACTATTTCTTCACTTTCTTTTGATTCATCTACTACAAGCAGCAGGCAATCAGATTTCATCAAATTTTCAATACTTTCCTTGTGCGACATATATGATATAACTTCAATGTTGCTTTTGAAAGTTGCTTTTTCAAACATCTCATGAATTTCTGCTCCAAATCTGCCAATGAACCTGAATTTAATTTTTGAAGCATCAACTTTACTTTCAGAGATTAGTTTCTCAACCGCTTCAAATAGTGCAGCAGGATTGCGTCTTCCATACATTGAGCCGGTATAAGTTACTGTAAATTTTGAATTTACTTGAGCTTCGACGGTTGGAAAGTCCGACGAATCAAATCCATTAGGGACATGGTGGAATTTATTTGAATCAAGATTCGGATACTTGAAAATAGCATCTTTTATAATACCTTCCCAAGCTGCTTCAATAAAATCGGCTTCATTGAAAACTGAAAATTCCATTGACTTATCTATGGATCTGGGAATAAACCACCTTTTGGGAGATGAGATGAATTCAGTCCATGGGTCGCGAAATCCTGCCACCCAAGGTAGTTTATATTTACGTTTGACATATCTTGCGATTAATGAGCAGGTATAAGGTGGTGAAGAGCTATAAACAGCATCAATATTTTCTGATTTCATCAGTTCTTCAATGGCTTTCTTAGCTGTAAAAAACCATCCGATTCTCGCGTCTGGTATGAAAAATGTAGCACGGACAAATTCAGCAATTTTTTCCGTTAAAGTTACTTTTTGACCTTCTTTTTTTATTACATTTACATCAATTGCAGTATCTTTGCTTTTGCCGGTAAAGAATCTGTAAATATCATAAGGTTCGTGAATATGAGTTCTTATAACTTTAATATTCTCCGGTATTTGTTGCATTAAAGATTCGTCTCTCGCAGGAAAATCACCATTAGAAACAGTTAAAACTATTGGATTCCAACCAAATTCGGGTAGATATTTTATATGCTTGAGTACTCTCTGTACTCCCGGACCGCCGGATGGTGGGAAATAGTAAGCTATAACAAGTAAATTTTTCAACAGATTGTTTGTATTAATAATTAAAATATATTAAAAATCAAGTATATGGAATTATGATGATAATTCACGTTTAAGAGCTTCTCTTTCAATTTCAAGTTGTCTGATTTTCCTGTTAAGACTATCTATTTCCTCAGGCATCGAATCAATCTCAATTCTCAGCTTGCTTGCCGATTCATCAATCAAGTCAATAGCTTTATCAGGTAGAAATCTGTCAGTTATGTAGCGATTAGAAAGCTCTGCAGCAGCAACTATTGCTGAATCAGTGATTCTAACGCCGTGATGAACTTCATATTTCTCCTTGAGTCCTCTTAGGATAGAAATAGTATCATCTACATCAGGTTCTGAAATCAATACTTTTTGGAATCTTCTTTCGAGAGCTGCATCTTTCTCAATATGCTTCTGATATTCATCAAGTGTTGTCGCACCTATGCAATGAAGCTCACCTCTGGCAAGTGCCGGCTTAAGGATATTTGCAGCATCCATGCTTCCGTTCGTAGCTCCGGCTCCAATTAAAGTGTGTAACTCATCAATGAACAAGATGATTTCTCCATTTGAATCACTCACTTCTTTGATTAATGATTTCAGTCTTTCTTCGAACTGACCTCTGAAGCTGGTTCCCGCAACAAGTGTAGCTGTATCGAGAACAATAATATTCTTTGATTTCAACATTTCGGGTACATCTCCACTTACAATTCGCTGAGCTATACCTTCAACGACAGCAGTTTTGCCGACACCCGGTTCACCGATCAGAACAGGATTATTTTTTGTTCTGCGTGAAAGCACCTGAAGTACACGCCTGATTTCATCTTCTCTTCCAATTACAGGGTCAAGCTTGCCTGAGCGAGCCATATCAGTCAAATTTCTGCCATATCTTTTGAGTGCCTGATATTTATCTTCAGGATTCTGGTCAGTAACACGTGATCCGCCTCGAATTGATTGCAAAACTTTTAAAACTAACGGCTTTGTAATACCTTGTTTGGCAAGTAATTCAGCCAAATCGCCTTTTTCTTCGCACATTACAAGCAAAATATGTTCGAGACTTACATAGTCGTCTTTCATATTTACCGCTTCGGTGAGTGAAATATTCAAAATAGCCGACAAATTATTTGACAAATATTGATTTGTTACGGTAGAGCCTGCTATTTTGGGCAATGATTCAAGTTGCTTATTTACTAAAATTTTTATAGTTGATAAATTAGCACCTATCTTCTGAATGATTTCAGGTGTTAAGCCGCTTTGGTCTTGAATCATGGCGGCAAAAAGATGAACAGGTTCAATAGCCTGATTATTATAACCTGCGGCTATTTCCTGAGCTGTCTCTAAGGCTTCTTGTGCTTTTAGTGTAAATTTCTGATAATTCATATTTAAGACTCACTAAAATTTCTCGTATTTAACAAAATATAAATTTTAATGAAATATGTCAAGATTTACCTGGTTATTCTTTCTATTGCTTCATCAAATGTATTAGTTATATAAAGCACAGTATCAACTTTGGTCATTTTTAGAACATTTCTAAGAGTCGTATTGAGTGAGCAGAAAATTAGCAAGCCGTCTTTTTCACTGAATTTGGCGTGCATTCTGACCAATATACCTATTAATATTGAGCTGAGGTATGATGTGTTCTCGAAATCAACCACTAATCTTGGTTGATTTTGGGCTAGTACTTTCTCAAACTGTACTACTAAATCATCTGTCTCTGTTCCGCCTGTGTATTGTCCCGATAGTCTCATAATGGTATATGTGTCTAATACTTCGACCTGAATATTCTTCATAAATAAAAATCCTATTAATATTGAATGTATTTAAATTTACTACAAAAACGTTTATTTGCTTAATTTATGATAATTAATTTTTATTTTGTAATTTATGTTCTGTGCAGATTGATGTAAGTTTATTAAAGTCTTAATATGAACTGTATAAAACACTTATTATGTATTTTATCAGTCTATAGAGTTTTATTATTAACTATTTTCAATTATGAAAAAACTCATTCTATTCATGTTCATGATAGCTGCTTTTTCAGCAGAAAGCAAAGTGCTTTTCCAATGTCAGATTTTAACTCAAGATGAGAAAATTCCCAAAAAATCATTAGTTAGTTATACTAACAAAGTGGGTGAGACGGTATCAAATGAACCTGATGATGAGGGTATAATAAGAGTTTTTGTTGACTCGGAATATTTTGTAGAACTTACATTTTCTGCTGTTGACCATATTAGTATTTCGCAAAAATTCCCTATTCCAATTAATCTCGATACAATTAACCTAATGGCAAAATTAATTCCTAATCAAATATATAATGATTTAGAAGCAATTTATCTGGTAGGTTCGTTCAACGGATTTGATTTTGACACAGCTGTTGAAATGAGAAAAAATGAAGATAATACTTTTTCGTATCTTGTTGAGTATGATTCAGACACACTGAAATACCAAATTTATCCAAAATTTCTGAAAAGCCCTTCAAACCGTACATTTAATGGTTCGATGTCAGATAGTTATGAATATGATGGAGCCGGAGATTACAGGTCGGTAATAATAAATCCTTCACGCAAATTTGAGATAAAGTTTGACCCGAAATATTTTCCTTCAGGAGAATTTCTTTCTTTGGTTGATTTTCAAAATGAAGATTATGCTGATTGGCACAATAACTATATCAAAATCCTTCGTGAGTTTGATGCCTATTTAGGCGATCGATCAATGGTATTCTTAGACCAGAAATTATCAAATGAAGAAAAAACAGCAAAAAGTCTCCAATTAAAGAAAGACTATATGAGTCGTGTGAGCGAATTAACCAATCAAATAAGTGATCCAAACATAAGAATTACGGGAATTTTGGAATATCTTCACATTGCCCATGACGGAGTTAATGTAAGAGGAGTTGAAGACTTAGTTGATAAAAAATTGATTCAGGAAATTTATTCTGTAAGCCCTTCTTCAAGTCTCTGGAGCAAAGGTTCAAAATATTATCAGGCAGTATTTGCTGAGATACTTTTGGGAAAAGTTCAGAGACCGGAGTATTTGTTGAAAATTATAGATTCTGAACAACCCAACGACACGAAAGCAGGCATTCTTTCGCTTCTTGTAACTTATTGTCATTATAACGAGCTTGAAGATTTGAAAGATGAGTATTATGATATGTTGATGAAGCAATTTCCGGATACAAAAGAAGCTGCAAGAACACGCGCAAATTTTGGTAAAGATAAAAATATCGTATTGGAAAAAAGAATACCTGATTTCAGTTTGAAAAATCTTGACGATGATTCTGAGACTATTTCACCTGCAAAACTTCGTGGAAAGTATGTACTAATTGATGTTTGGGGCACTTGGTGTATGCCTTGTTTATTAGAGATTCCTCATTTGGTTGAGGCATATAATAAATTCAAAGATATGAATTTTACAATATATAGTGTGGCGATTGATGCTTCTGCATCACAAGTTAAAAAGTTCAGGGATAGTAAGAATAAAATGCCATGGTTGCCAAAAGAAAAACAAATCGAGACTAATCTTCCTTGGCTACATTCTTATGGTGGAAGCTGGGAAAGTGATATTGTTTCCATTTTTGAAGTAGTTGGTGTCCCAACAGCTTTCTTAATTGACCCTGAAGGAAAAATTATCGCTACTGAAGGACTAAGAGGTGAATTACTTATGGAAACTTTAGAGAAATTTATAAAATAAATGTTTTAATGGAAAAGTTCAAAAAATTACTGACTGCGATTTTAGGAATCCTTGTCGGAACAGGCTTCACTTTAGCTATTTACTACATTGTAATAACAATCAATTACTGGTATATGAAATGAGGTTAAATCTATTTCTCAAAAGTTTTGCATATACAGTGATAATTCTATTCATAATTATTTTTTTATTTGAAGTTTTTGTAAATCAAGATAATAAAAATTATATTTCTACTTTTGACAGGATCAGTGCTGATGAAATCAAAACCAATTCTGATGATTTTGTTGTAGCAATTATTAGCGTGAACTGCCCCGGAAAAAGCACATTTATGCCACAAGTTAAGGCTATTGAAAATATACTGCTTTCCGCAAATATAAGTTTTTTTATAGTTAATGATTCTCCAAATGATAAATCCCACGAAATAGCCTTACAAAATATGATAGACGAATTTCAAATCACTTCAAAAGTGTATCAAATAGACTATAATATTTACAAAACAAATGGCGGATTAATCAATGCCAAAAGGAGATATTATGATTTTGCTCTAGATTTGTATTCATCTCTTACCGAATTATACCTTGGATATGGATATTACATAGTATTCTCAGATGGAAAATTTCAATTCGATACATATAATCATAATGAAGTTTTGGATTTTTTTAATAGCAAATACTAATTAGAATCATTTCTGATTTATGCATTGAATATCAATTGTCGAAGGATGCCTTTGCAATTTATTTAACAAAATAATTGTGACTATTGAAAAACATCAACGGCAAAATAAATTGATGCTTTCCCATAAGCATAAACACGAATAATTCTCATTTAATATATACTTTAAATCAGATGTAATTGTTTAAATATAGTTGAGAAGAATAAAAATAGCCCACTACTTTTCAGCAATGGGCTATTTTTTCAAGTATTTTATTGAGGAAATTTAAACTACTCTTCTCCATACAAACCAGCCACCAAAGCCCGCAAGTAAGGTAGCCAGAGCAATCATACCCCACTCTCCGAGAGTTGGAACTGAGACGAAACTAACCTCATTTCCGTAGAAAGTGCCATCACCATTTGTGATATATGCTCGTACGTAATATGTTGTTCCATTGACCAAACTGCTCATTTCGGATGTAAAATTTGCAGAGGCTCCCGAGTTTGGACCTGCACCTTCCTGCGTGAAGCCGGTGTTGGAAGATAGAGTTGGCTCAGTACTTGTGCTCCAAACTATGCCTTTTTGTGTAACGTCAAGGTCGTCATTAGTGAGTTCAACATAGCCGCCTGATGTTGCGTTGTCAAGATTTATATTAAACACAGGTGTTGTCGTCAGTACGCCATCGAAAAGACCCATATCCGACTTCAAAACTGCTGCAGATGCTAAAATTATTATAATTAAAATTAAATATTTTTTCATTTTTATTATTCTCCTTATGCTTAGTCAATTATTGGATTATTGAAATAATTCATATTTGTGATTGTGATTATGTAGTAAGTATCATGCTCAACAATGCTTACTCTTTCTGTAGGAATTGGCTGATATCGGCTTCCATTCCAGAAACGGATTATGCCGTTTGCAGGAATTGAAGTAGTGCCCAATGCTGCTTTATCAATTCTTAGGATAACTGTAGCATCAAGGTCTTCTTCGCCATAAATATCCCAGAAAGTCATAGGTGAGACCAGCGTTCCCTCTACTTCTTTTCCTGTATTGAGTTTAACGCCAAGCACACCGCTTGTTGATCCGCTTGTCGGAGTAATAGTTACAGTAAAGTTGTTTGTACCATCAGTAATCGGGAAGGTGCGAGGTATATTCTGTACAGCAGTCTGAATCAGGCGACCGGTACCGGTTGTTTGGATAAGACCGTCGCTGAGATTACCATCATGTAAAAAGTCTCCATCATCAACGATGTAACTATATCCGGTCATGTCAATATTTCCGGTGTGAGTGTAGTTTGAGATGTTGATAGTAGCATCTTCGCAAGCTAAGTCTAAAGCATCATTTAGGTTATCAAATTGAGTTACTTGCCAGCCGGGCGAAGAACTATTAAAAGCTACGTCAACAAACGTTTGAGATTGACAGGGGTCTTGTCTTGCGAAGTATGGGTAACCATCATTTGTTGGTGCATTAATACGCCATATATGCACAAAATCCCACATAACATCGGTAAATGTACCTAATGTTTTCATTTCCTCTGTGGTTTTGCCGGTACCAATTCCATTATCTGTAGCGTAGATATCAATGTTCCAGAAAGAGTTATTAACAGTTGATAAATTATTCTCTCCCACCAAGCCTCCGATATTACTGGTGCCTGCCACACTACTGGTGCTATAGCTGTTATTGATTTCGGAAGAGTTATAATTTAACCCTACCAAGCCACCAACCCATTGAGCACCTTCAACGCTACTGGTGCTGTAGCTATTATTGATTTGGGAACTATTAGAATTCAATCCCACCAAGCCGCCTACATAAATGGAGGTGCCTTCCACACTTCCAGTGCTATAGCAATTATTGATTTGAGAACTTCCACCATTTAAACCCACCAATCCGCCGACACGATTAGAACCTACCACACTACCTGTGCTGTAGCTGTTATTGATTTCAGAACTTGATTGATTCAATCCCACCAAACCACCAACCGAGAAATTACCTTCCACACTTCCAGTACTGTAGCTGTTATTGATTTGAGAACTTCCATTATTAAGTCCCACCAAGCCACCGACATAATTGATACCTTCCACACTTCCAGTGCTGTAGCTATTGTTGAATTCAGAACTACTAATATTATATCCCACTAAGCCACCGACAAATTCATCACCAGAGATATCGCAATCCACAATTCCAATATTTGATATTGTGGAACCATTTGTCCTACCAAAAAGCCCGATTTCATCTTGAGAAGGTCTATTGATGTAGAGATTGCTAATTTCATTACCCTGACCATCATACTCACCTTCGAATGGTGTTGCAAGATTTCCTATTGGGCTGAAGCCGGCTCCGGCATTCCAGTATTCTGTAACAACGGCATTAATGTCGTTATCCATTTCGAAGTCATCGCCCCAAGAACTGCTATTTTCAGAAACCCAGCGGAGTTCAGCTATGTTGCGTATGTTAATTACTCCGTCTGTTGGGTTGTCTGTATCTGTTGGTTCGTAGCTCGCCTCAAAGCCATCCCAAAGAGCAGGATAACCGTTATTTAAGTTATTGCCGATTATCCAAGTTGCGTCGAAATCCCAGCTTGCACTTGTAAATGTAGCTAGGTCTTGCATCTCTTCTGTGGTTTTGCCGGTACCACCCGCACTTGTAGGGTAAACATCTGTATTCCAGAAGGAGTTGGTAACTATAGCAGTATTGAATCCTACCAAGCCGCCGACAGCATCATTGCCATCTACACTGCCTGTACTGTAGCTGTTATTGATTACAGCGTCGGTAGAATTCACACCTACCAAACCTCCGATTTGATAATCAGCATTTACATTGCCTGTACTATAGCTGTTATTGATTTCTGCTAAATTTGTATTGTCTCCTACCAAACCGCCGACAATATCATCACCACTTACATCACCGGTACTATAGCTGTTATTAATTTTTGAATTTGTCCATTCATTACGACCTACCAGACCTCCGACAACATCTTCTCCAGTCACCGTAACATTACTGTAACAGTTAATAATTTCTGTATCATAAGTTGAACCTACCAAACCTCCGATAAGATTTGTTCCTGTTAAAGTTCCAGTACTATAACAGTTGATAATCTCACTATTCGAATCACATCGTCCTACCAAACTTCCGACAGCAAAAAAGCCAGTGATATTGCAATCTACGATACCAATATTTGAAATTGTAGAGTTATTGGTTCTTCTAAATAAACCAACATATTCCTGTGCAGGTCTGTTGATAAAGAGATTACTAATTGTATGTCCTTGCCCATCGTATTCACCAGTGAAACTAATTACATCATTACCAATTGGGCTGAAGCCGAGTTGGTCTTGGGCATCCCAATCAGCTGTGCCGTCGCCATCCCAATCAACAAGTTGCTCATTTTCATCAAAAGTGATGTCTGCTGTTTGGATGAAGTAATCATCCCAATCTCCAGAGGAGTTTGATAGCTCGATTAAGTCATCAGTTGTAGCGATTTGATACGGGTCGCCTGAAGTGCCTGTGCCACCGGAATACTGAGCTCTTAAAGCATATGAGCTTGTGAATAGAATTGCCATTATTGAAAAAATTTGAAATATAATTCTCATAAATTATACCTATTTAAATAATAAAAATATATTTTGTAAAAATTAATTCTTAAAAATACAAATATATATTAGATTTACCTAAAATATATTTAATATATACTTTAAATAATTAAAATTTTTAGATTTGTTCGGATACCAGTAATTTAAATATTTTACTAAATTATATAAAATATAATGATACAATTTTGCGATAATCTGAATATTTTTTAATACTTTTGTAGATAATTATTTTATATTTTAAAATTTGGTCAAAATTTATGTACAAAATTATTTTTGTGTTGTTGATGTTGAATATGAGCTTAGTTATCGGACAGGAAGATACATTTCCTTTTTTGGATATAAAATCAATGGGAGCTCACGAATTTATTAGACAAAATCCTGATTGCGACGGCAGGGGAGTGGTGATTTTCATTTTGGATAACTCGGTTGACCCGTCAATTCCCGGAATGATTTCTACTTCAACAAGTAAACCGAAAGTCATTGATATGCAGGATTTCTCTAATCAACTTGTGCTGAATTTGAAAGAAGCTGAATTTGAAACTAATAATAGCCTTCAGGTCCTGATGGCTGGCGATATAATGATTTCTGGTGCAGATAAATTGAAATTCAAACCCTTTGATGAGAAATATTTCTATGGTGTAATTGATGAAAAAAAGCATTTTATGAATTCACCGGTCAGTGATTTAAACTCAAATGGCAGAAAGGACGACAAGTTTGCAGTGATTGCTTTTAAAATTAAAATTACTGAGTCTATCGTTAGAGAATTTATAGGGATGGTAAAGCCTGAAATCGGCTCGATGCAATGGGTTTACTATGTTGATGAAAACAGTAATGGTTCAATAGATGACGAAATCCCGAGATTTACTTATAAATATAATCTTGATTATTTCAATTTTTACTCAGGTGATAAAGGAAAGCGTCCACTGGTTGTGATGTCAGCAAATCTTGCTTCGGATTCTCATAAAATGGTCATTAATACTTGTGACGGTTCTCACGGAACTCATTGCGGTGGTATTGCCTGTGGTTATGAAATTTACAATAAAAAAGGCAATAATGGTGTGGCTCCGGGTGCATTTATTGTATCTCTCAAAATCGGTTCAAATTTACTCTCAGGTGGAGCTACGACAACTGAAGCAATGAAAAAAGCCTATGAATACGGTATAGATTTTTTAAAAGAATCCGGAATCAAGTATGGCGTTTACTCTATGAGTTATGGTATCGGATCAGAAACACCCGGCAGAAGCGAAATTGAAAAATATTTAAATGAATTTGCACTCAAACACGAGAATGTAATTGTAATTACGTCAAATGGCAACAATGGTCCCGGAATAAATTCTACAGGAAATCCTGCAGGTGCTAATAATATTCTATCAGTCGGCGCTATGCTACCGGTTGATGTTCTCAAAAATTTATATGGTTCTCTGAGAAATACTCCTTGGGTTACCAATTTTAGTTCACGCGGTGGTGAATCAGGCAAGCCTGATGTAATAGCTCCGGGCGGAGCGTCTTCTTCTGTTCCGGCATTCGAACGTGGTGATGCCTTCTGGGGTACAAGTATGTCATGTCCTCAGGCAGCAGGGGCAGCTGCGATTCTATTCAGTGCTGCAAATCATTTCAATATTAAGACTACAGGTGCAATGCTAAAAAAAGCACTGAAATTCGGAGCCAAACCACTTGCTGGATACAGTCATCTTGACCAGGGCATTGGGCTTATCAATATTCAAAATTCTTTTGACTATCTCACGGCAATGAATGAACGCCGAGAGTTTGATAAGTCGGCTGATTACAGTATTGAAACCGCTAATAGTTATTATTCTGATAAAAAAGGTTCAGCTGCATTCTGGAAGGCATCCGGATATTTCCCAACCGGCAGTGAAAAGCAGACTGTTGCAGTAAAACCATTATTTTATAAGGAACTTCCGGCTGAAACTAAACACAATTTCTACAGAATTTATAATCTTGTGAGTGATTCACCATGGCTAAAAACCGATAAAAGTGAAATTTATCTCAGAGGTGAGCTTGGTGGCTCGTTCGGGATGATTTTCGATAGTTCGAAAATTACTAAACCAGGGCTTTACAGTGGGAGAATTTCGGCATATCCGAAGTCAGAGCCGGGCTCTAAATATGCTGATTTTGATGTGCAGGCAAATATAATTATTCCTTATAAATTCAATTCGGAAAATCATTATTCTCTAAAAATTAAGGGCGAAAAAATATCAATTGGTGATATCAAACGGTTTTTTATAGAAACTCCGACAGGTGCCTCAACTGCAAAAATAACTCTAAGCCCCGTAGATGGGAAAAATTTCGGACTTATGGCATATCTTTATAATCCTGACGGAAGGAACAGTGGAACCGGCATTTCAACTGATGAGAGTATGCGAAAAGATATTGAGTTAATTATCACAAGTGAAAAAATGACTCACGGTATTTGGGAGATTATACCGGCTTCTCATTATCAGTCTTTAAATGATTCATATTTTGACCTTTCTGTTCAGTTCTATATGCTTCAAAGCGATAAACCGGTTATCTCTAAACTTGAGAATATTGCCGGAAGTATGCCGTCAGGTAGCTTTTCTGTAATGAATCTTGGAAGTAGATTGATTAACTCTACTCTTTCCGGAAGTATTGAGGGCTATATGATTGAGAAAGAGATTAAACACACGGGCAGCTCGATTTTTAAAAAAACATTTAAAATTGGTAACGAGATTTCACAATGCAAATTTATTGTTGAAATGAGTGATGAGCAATACAACAAATCTACTGACATTTCATTTAATATTTTTGATGAAAAGGGCGAATCTATTGTCAGCAGCGGGTTAGGAAGAAAGTCGGCCGAGATTAATTTCAGAGCAGCAAAAGCCGGAACGTACAGAATTGAATTTGAAGCCGGATTTACTCATAGTAAGTTTGAATCTGAACCATGGATATTCAATCTAACTGAAAAATATTACTATAGTGAGAGTAATTCTCTAAAGTTTGATAGTCCAAACATGAAAATTTATCCTGGAACTGATAATTTAATCAAATTTTCAACTACAAATCCGATATTTGTTGCTCCGGATGGATTTAAGACTTTTGGAGATATAGAATTAAAAGATAATTATGATAATAGCGTTATATATAAACAAATAATCAAGCTTGATTAAAAAGATTATTTGAAATTTTTATAACTGATTTGAGGTTGTCATGAAAAGTATGAAAAACTTGTTGATACCGTTTTTATTATTAGTTTTGTTCGTTATATCAGGCTGTTGTTTAGGTGGAAAAGATAAAAAAACTAACTTTATCGAAGATAGTTTAAGGGACTATATGATTTACTCCAAAACCGATACCCTGTTTTTTAAAACTGATGGGGGAGAAGAAGAGTATTTTTTGGTTCAGTCGTTGTTTCATGATACAGTTCCTAGACATGAAAAATTTAGTTGTGACCTTGTCGAAGATGAAATGTACGACCTATTTTTTGAGAAATTCCCTAAATCACAAAATAGCTCGGTTTACAGTACTGGTATAAATATCAATCCATCAGGTTCGAGACTAGAGTTGGATGGTTTTAGTTGCGATAATTTTCATACCTACTCTATAGGAAGCTATGACTTGGATGGAAATATTTTTGATGATGTCTGGCAGAATAATTTGCTTCACTATGATGGGCTGAATATTCTAAAAATGGCTTACAGCATAAAATCAGGATTTCTATCTTACGAATACCCTGACGGAAGAAAATTTAAAAGAATATTTTAAAAAAGTGAATTAAGTACTTGTTTTCGATAATTAATATGTAAAACATCTGAAGGATTAAAGCCCTCAGGATTATTCATTTATATAGATTTGATTTATCTTATAACTATAAAAAATGCTTAAGCTATGTTTTTACATTGATATGACATTCCGGAAATAAGAATAATCAATCAAGCTCAACTTCGGTTCCTAAAATTGAAGATTTATACATTGCATCTATGATTTTCATAATTATTACAGCTTCTGAAACAGTTGATACTACAGGTGAGAAGCCCTGAACTGAATTTATGAAATGCTTGATTTCACTTTCAAATGATTTCCTGAAAATTTCAAGATTTGAGTGTAAATCTGTGTTTGTTACAGGCTGATAAACATCGCCGCTGACTTTGTAAAGTTTTACAGGATTGATTTTTGCAGCACCTTTGCTTCCGTAAACGTTAAATGCAAAACTGTTTCTTGAACTGAAAAGTGACCAGCTCATTTCCATAGTTGCAATACTTCCGTTTTGGAACTTTATATTTGCAACGCACACATCCTCAACTTTCTTTGTTAAATGCGAGAAAGTATTGGCTGAAACACTCTTTATTTCAGGGAAATCACAAATCCACATAAGTGAATCTATTAAAGATATACCAAGGTCAATCAGTACCCCGCCTCCTGATTTCTCGATTTGTTGTTTCCATTCACTACTGCGTTTCTGCTGAAGCCAGCTTCCTTGTACATAGAAAATGTTTCCGATGTCACCATTTTGGACATAGCTTTTCAGCATTTTTGCATCATATCTGAATCTTTGATTAGTAGCAACCATAACTTTCAGGTCAGTTTTATCAGCTGCTTCTTTGATGCTGATAGCTTCCTTGTAATTTCTTGCTACGGGTTTTTCGATTAAAGTATGTTTGCCTGCTTCAATGGCAGAAATTGCAGTTTCGGCGTGGGCATCAGTTGAAGTACAAATATCAACAGCATGCAGTCCATCAAGCAGTAGCATTTCTTCAACAGAATTACACACATGCGGAATACCATATTTTTCTGCAATCAGACCGGCTTTAGACTTGTTTCGGTCGTAAATTGCAAAAAGATTCACATTTGGTAATCTATGATGTATTGGCAGATGAAAATTTTGTGCTACTTCGCCTGCTCCGATTACTCCAATATTGACTGTGCTCATGCTTAATTATCCTGAATAGCTGTATTTAAAATAAAATTATTATATCGTAATAATTGAAATAATATTATAAAGATTTGATGAAATATTTGCAAAATGTTTATTTTAGGAAAAATTCGACTTGTATAATAGCTCTGCTGTCTATATTGCCATCAATGATTTCATTGCCGGTACCAAGAAAATCAGTATCATTTTTGAATGTGGAAAATATGTTTGCATAAATTTTCATAAAATTTGCAGGCATATATTCAGCAATGAGTATAATCCGGCTGCCACTACCAAAAAGTGCTGTGGTTCGCATAGTTCCGGGCATTGTATATTCATACTGGTAAATCGCAGAGGAGAAATTGTCTGTTGAAAATACTGTATATCTACCGCCTAACTTAAGATTTTTCAGTGCATTCCACTTAAGATCCATAAAAGCCATTATGCCATCACCATCACGTACTGAGAATTCGTCTTTATAGTCTGTATATTCTGCTCTTATTCTTAAAGTTAATTCCTTAACAATTTCGCGTGTATGCTCTATTCGAACTGAATTTTTAATTCCCATCCCGATTTGGCGATTGGAATTATCAACTGTAAACGCCTCAGATTTGGAATCTCTTCTAATTCTAATAGTGTAATTGGATTTTCTCTCAGGCGAGTAATTTATTTCAGAGAAAAGGTCCAGACCTCTTACAATTCCGGGAACAGTGTATGTTCTGCCTATTGATGAAAATATATCACCAAAGAATGATATTCGAAGATTCCGGTTTGGCTTGATGAATATTCCGGCATAAAGCCCTTGTTCATTTGCCGGGAATGAAAATTCTCCGAAGTGATAACCATAAGGTGAGCGAAAATTTTGGTCAATATATCTTGCAGAGATTGCGAAATCAAGATTTATATCGCTTCTAACATATCCGGCTCTGAGCATACGATTAGAATTTGCATCAAAGGATAATTCCGTAGCTAATAAGTTCTTGTCAAATTGAAAAGTAGAATATCCGGACAGTAAGTTCCCCTCCTTGCCTGAGAACGCAATTGAAGATTTTGAATTGATTATGTGAGAGTAATTCAGCCTTAGCCCAGTAAATCCTAAAGTAAAGCCGGAGCTTGACTTAATTTCTGCATTTGCTCCGATTGCTTCTTCATTCACGACATTTTTTTTGTTAATTTCATTCTCAGTACGATAATATCCTGAAAGATACATCGAAGAAATTTCATTTGTTAAATCGTCAAGTGTGGCTGATTTATCTCTGTCGGAGTAAAAACCCGAGAATCTCAAAGATAATGAGCTGCTTAAATTTTGAATTGTCTGAGCCGAAACTCCCCGAAAATGAGCAAAATCCAATGTCGACCGATATGGTGAAATGCCATTGCCAAGATTTATTACAGGTGAAATAACTTCCGACCCTTTTCTACCTGCAAATTGCCGCCAAAGTAATGAGCCCATTCCAAAATCAGCGAAATAATCTCCAACTATTAATCTGCTATTGCCATTATCGTATTTTATATATCCGGAGGAAAATTCATTAAGATTCGGCTCCCCGCTGTGTTTATTTGTTATTCCGCAGATTTCAAAATCTGAATAATATGCTATTAATCTGTTATAAATATCATCCTTACTTCCGATATATCGCTCATTAGAAAAGCCTCTGACATCTTCGAATCGGTTACGAAGTCTGCTCCTTGAGTTAAATCCCTGTCTTGTTTTGACTTCCTTGACTTCACGATTGACAGTACAGATATCAAGTAAAATTTCTCCTTCAGGACTAAGCCCAATTAAATCTGCAATCTTGTGATTTTTAATTTTTGGGTCATCTTTTACTAATTTCAGGATAATCTGAGCGTTCATAAGTGATATTCCGGGCAGCAGTGCAAGCTCATCAGCAGAAACGCTCCTAAGGTTCATCGGATTATCGCGGTAATATTCTATTATGTCTAAATCCGGTGCAGAATAAGTTTCTTCTCCGATATTCTCAATCAAATTCTCGATTGTAATTTCTTCCTGCGCATAAAATACCGACCTAATCGTCAGGAAGATAATAATCATAATTATTTTAGCCCGTAATGAAGACATTTATACTTGATGCCCTGAATATTATAAACAAGAGTTCTGATTTGAAAGCTGCTTTAAACAAGTCAAAAGAAGCTGGTATATCGGCTTTTTGCAGTATGCTTTCGGATTATCTTCTGTCTTATAAGTCCTACAAAATGATACTTGTTATTGATGGAGTCACAGGACAATTAAGTAAATACAGTCCGAATATCAGCTTGATTAATTCTATTGATATTATAGCAGATTTGAAAATCAAAGAACTAATTAGTAATTACAAACAAAAGTCAAATTTAACTATAGTCAGCTCAGATACTGAAGTTTACAACTTCGCAAGAGCAAATGCAACTGATGCAATGACTTCAGAAAACTTTTTAAGCCTCATTACACAGCCACATAAATCAAAAATAGTAAATTCCCGGCAAACTAAAAAGAATAAAAACAAAGAAAAACCAAGTAATGCTTCAAAAAAAGAAATAAATGAGTTGAAATCTCTTTTTAAAGAAGATTTTGATTTTGGTGAATTGGAAGATTTATTCAATTAGTATAACATAGATTTAGAATTCTACGACCCACATTTATGATACAAAATATCAAATTTATTTTGTTAATAATTAATATTTGAATATTTTTGAATAACTAATAAGATAAATATATAAAATAAATAATTGTTTAGTTATAAATAAAATATTCGAGGTTTAAAATGATAAGATCTAAAAAATACTTATTAATATTGTTTGCTTTAGTTATATTTTCAGAACAAACATTTTCACAGGAAAGTGATACTTTGAAAAAATATGAAACATCAGGTATAAGTATAATAAGTGACAGAAGTGCAGTATTAGGAAATATCCCCGGTTCTGCGGTAATTATAGATCAGGAGCAACTACGCTCAATGAGAAGTATAAGTGGTAATCAAATATTACGCACTATGACAGGTATAAATGTCGTTGACGAGGAAGGAGCCGGGCTTAGAATGAATATGGGTATTCGAGGGCTTGACCCCGATAGAAGCCGCGCATTACTTGTTCTTGAAGACGGTATTCCTGTGGCTCTTGCCCCATATGGGGAGCCTGAATTGTATTATACTCCTTCAATTGACAGAATGAGTGGGATAGAAGTTCTGAAAGGTAGTGGCTCAATTATATATGGCCCTCAAACTATCGGCGGAGTTCTCAATTACATCACAAGTGATCCTCCAATTGCACCTGAAACTGATTTCCATTTTACTGCCGGAGGCGGCGGACTACTGAATGCTAAAGTCGGATATGGAGCAAGTCAGGGAGCAACCGGATTTATGGCTGAAATGCACCATAAAAGAGCTGATAGGATTGGAATCACAAATTATAATATTTATGATTTTATGGCAAAAGCTAAATTTACTATTAATGAAAGAAGTTCTGTAAGTGCTAAGCTTGGCGTATATGATGAATCTTCTAACTCTACTTATGTAGGCTTGACTCAGAATATGTATGACGCAGGAAATTATTTCCAAATTATTGCTCCCAATGATGAATTGAACATCAGACGCTACTCGGCAAGTTTGAATTATCAGTCTGTACTGAGTGAATCTATGGTTTTTAATACATCTGTATTTGCTTACAGTACTTCAAGATTTTGGAGAAGGCAGGATTTCTCACGTAATTCTACAGCTTCAAATCAAACCGGTACAATATTTGGAGATACATCGGTTGCAGGTGGTGCAATTTATATGCGTAATTCTACAGGTAATCGTGACAGAGCTTTTGATGTTTTCGGGATACAGCCTCAATTAATTTCGAATGTCAATTTGTTCGGTATTGAAAACGAAGTAAATATTGGTGCAAGATTTTTAATTGAAAAAGCCTTTGAACAAAGAATTAACGGCACAAATTTCAGAGCAACTTCAGGTAATTTGGTAGATGATGAAATCAGGACCGGCGTCGCTCTGAGTGCATTTATTCAAGATAGAATTCATCTCAGTGATAAACTTGTTGTAACTCCGGGTATAAGATTTGAGCATTTCAACTATGAACGTGATATAAGCCGTATCTCAAGTAAGGATACATCAATTATTGCTAATCAATCACTTGGAGAGTTCATACCCGGACTCGGTATAAATTATAATTTCAACGATAGAATTACACTATTTGCCGGTACTCACAGAGGCTTTGCTCCTCCAAGAACCAAAGATGCTATTACAAACCAAGGAGCAGCTCTTGATTTAGCTGCTGAATTAAGCTGGAACTACGAACTTGGTCTTCGCTCATCATTATCAAATTATGTTTATGTTGAATTAACTGCATACATGCTGGATTTTTCAAATCAGGTTATTCCAGTTGCTGAGTCTGCCGGTGGCTTAGGATTTGGTTTGGTAAATGGTGGCAGCACAATGCATAGAGGTTTAGAATTTTCGTTGATGACTGATATTGGCAGAGCATTAAATCATAACAACTCAATTATTTTTAGTCTGAATGGCACTTATACGGATGCAAAGTTTAATTCTGACAGGTTTATTGGTGGGGGTGATAATCCCCAAAATATTAATGGAAATAGGCTTCCTTATGCGCCGGAATATACGATTTCATCAATGATTCAGTACAAAACAAATTTCGGCATTGGAATGAATCTTAATGCTACTTATGTTGGGCAACAATTTACCGATGAATTGAACACTCTCATTCCAAGTTCTGATGGTACAATTGGACTTATGCCTGAATATTATCTTGTTGATTTTACAATTTCTTATGAATTAAATCCTAAATCAGATTTGTTTATATCTGTAAAAAATCTTACTGACGAGCGTTATATAGCTACAAGAAGACCTCAGGGAATAAGAGCCGGAATACCAAGGCTGATAACATTTGGTATAGATTATCATCTATAAAATTGAAAATTATTATACTTTAACTCCGGATTACTAATTGTATTCCGGAGTTTTTTTTACTAAATAATTCTTAAAAATCAATATCTATTTATTCGTATCCTTCCAATATATTTGCAGGCAATACAAGTAATTCTTATTTTCTAGAAGTACAAAAATCCGGGAAATTTGAAGTATGGTTTCTGTTGGGTGCATTCCTGTCTGCTATAATTTATTCTGCCATCAGAAAAGAATTTAAACCCATATTAATTCATGATAATTGGTCAAAAATGAAAAACAACTCAAATATTTCAAGAGTGGTTTGGTCATTTATTGGTGGATTTTTACTTTTATTTGGTGCAAGATTAGCTGGCGGGTGCACAAGCGGTCATGTAATTTCCGGCGGTTTGCAGTTTGCAGTCAGCAGTTACATATTTGCGATTTTTGTATTTGTATCATTCCTTAGTGTAGGTAGATTGTATTATAAAAATTCTTGAAGTGATTTCAAAAATTTATAATACTACTCGGAAAGTGCTTACATATTAACTTACAGGAAAACACTAAGATATATGTTGTATAGTTTCCGTTGAGGATTTCGAGTCTATAAAAAAAATTAGCTAAATGCTGATTTTTCAAGTACAGAAGGCGGGAGTCGAACCCGCACGGGTGTTGAGCCCACTGGATTTTGAGTCCAGCGCGTCTGCCAATTCCGCCACTTCTGCAATTATTGGCTTAAAAAAGAATACAAAAATAGCAAAAAAAACTTAATAATCAAAAAAAACTTATTTCTTGTAAATTAAATCCCGTCCCAATGAGTCCAATTGGTATGATACTGTTTGAACGCCTGAAGGATGAGTAAACCGAATCTTTTTAATATAATTTTTGGTTTCGAGCGAGGACAAAGTCAATGATATTTCCTGATCCGAATATTGGGATAATTTTTCATGAATATTTATAACATCCAGTGAACCATTACGTAAAGATTTTAAAATATCAAAATCGCGTGGTTCTAACTTCTGATGCTTGATAATATGATTTTGCTTAATTTTCTTTTTTGCAGGACTTTTTGTCACAATTTTTACTCTTTAAATTAAATTATTGGGATAAATTAAATACATCTAACTGCAAAACAATTTTTCTTTATATATTTGAGAAACGTTTTTATGCTTTTTTATAAAATGATTAAATAACCTTTGTAAAAATACGAAATTAATAATTTAAATCAAAATAATTTTTTCTATGAAAAAAAAAATAACAGTTTATTGCGCTTCAAGCAGCAATATTAATGAAATATATTTAGAATCTGCATCCAAACTTGGAGAAATGATTGCTCTCAGTGGACACGAAGTTGTCTATGGTGGTGGCAAGGTTGGATTGATGGGGAAACTTGCTGACGGAGCTTTGAGAAAAGGTGGAAAAGTGACTGGAATCATACCGGATTTTCTTATGGATTTAGAGCTTGGACATAGCGGAGTGAGCAAGCTAATCATTACAAAAGACTTGCACGAGAGGCAAAGAAAGATGATGGATTTGGCTGATTCAATATTTGTACTGCCTGGAGGTTCAGGTACTTTTGTAGAGCTTTTTGAGGCTGTTACCTGGAAGAGATTAGGGAGAATTATTATACCGATTATTATTATCAACATCAATAATTATTTTGATACTTTAATTTTTGCACTGAATAAAGCAATAGACGAGGGATTTATGCGTAAAGAACATTTTGAACTGTGGACTGTTGTTGATGATATAGATTCTGCAGTCAGAACTTTACATGAAAAAAATAGTTTTGTTCCATTTGATATAGCGTGATTAGTATGAAAAAGTTTACAGCCCTACTGCTTATATTATCGGTTTTTAGCATAACAACGGTTTCTGTAGCTCAGGACTACAAATGGGATCCTTTTATGCCAATCAAAGGTGCATTTGCCGATGTCAGTGTTGGTAGTGACGGATTTGGTATTGGAGCCGGTGGCAGATATATGATGTTTGGTTTAAATCTTGGACTCACAGGAATCCTCAATAATAGCCCTACCTATGCTTTACAATATCCTCCAGGAGTTACTATAAATCGTAATGAACCATTACCTGTTGGATATACGGAAGAAAAATTTATGTCAATGATGATTAATGTTGATGCTATGTTTTACTTCGACTTTTTCGAGACACTAAGTTTAAATGCATCGGTTGGTTTCTATTCAAAAAATGATAGTATTCTTGCTAAAAATATTGATACAGGCTCAAGATATATTTACAGAAATGAACCTCAATCAGGTTTATGTTTCGGTGTTGGTGCAGAGTATGTGTTGCAGGATAATTTAAATGTCGGCGCCGGTTTCCATACTCAAAGAGGTGCAGTTATTCGATTGACTTATTTATGGTTTTAAATGGACTTTGAGAATTGAAAAATAAGGTCATACTTCTTATAGTATTTTCATTTATAATATGCTCTTGTTCTAAGGACGAAGCTCTTAAAATTGCTTTGTCTAAAGGAGCAGGCTCTGCAAGTTATGAATTATATAGTAAATGGCTTAATTCACAGAATGAAAAAATTGAAATAATAAACTTATATGGATTAACTCCTGATGATGCTGTTGAGATGCTTAAGCAGTGCGATGGACTCGTTTTAACAGGTGGTCCTGATGTTCATCCTGTTTTCTTCGGACGTGAAGAAGATTCCTCTCGTTGCAGTATTGATAATTACCGTGATACTTTGGAATTTGCTCTGATTCGCGTCGCTGAGGAATTGAAAATGCCGGTATTGGGCGTTTGTCGTGGTGCTCAGATTTTCAATGTTGCTTATGGTGGTTCTCTTATTATAGATATTCCCGATGATACTGAGTCTGAAATACCACATCAAACATCGGAAGGAGATGTATATCATAATATTTCGGTTGAAGAAAATTCACTGCTGCATAGCATAACTGAGTCACTTTTTGGAACTGTTAATTCTAATCACCACCAATCAGTTGACAGACTTGCAGATGGTTTTATTGTGACAGCTACAACTGCTGACGGAATTGTTGAAGCTTTTGAAAATATTGATACCGACATATCGTTTTTTCTCGGCGTGCAGTGGCATCCAGAGAGGATGGAGATTGAAAG